>NC_016146.1:325000-587248 GCF_000233435.1 Blattabacterium sp. (Mastotermes darwiniensis) str. MADAR
TCGACTTGCATGTGTTAAGCCCGCCGCTAGCGTTCATCCTGAGCCAGGATCAAACTCTCCGTTGTAAAATAATATCAAATACACAATAACCTTATTATTAAATTAAGGCTAAGAGCTACTCATTTATAATGAAAGAACGATATTTCAAAGATGCAATTATACATTTTTTTTTCATCTTTTTTTGAAAAAAAAAAGTTTTTTTTTCAAATTTTGAAAATTATCAAAAACAAACTTTATAACTATATTTGTTCGTTTCTAATTTAATTATGAGAACTTCAGATTTTAACTTTTCTTTCCCTTCAGATTTTATAGCCTACTATCCAACAAAAGAAAGAGACGAGTCTAGATTAATGGTTATTCACAGAAAAAAAAATTCTATCGAACATAGATTATTTAAGGATTTATACGAATATTTTGAGAATGGAGATACTATTATCCTCAACAATACAAAAGTATTTCCAGCAAGACTATTCGGAAACAAAGAAAAGACAGAAGCCAAAATAGAAGTGTTTTTATTAAGAGAATTAGATCCTATAGATAGAATTTGGGATGTTTTAGTAGATCCTGCAAGAAAAGTAAGAGTAGGTAACAAACTAAATTTTGGAAATGGATTGACAGGAGAAGTGATAGACAATACCACTTCCAGAGGAAGAATTTTGCAATTACACTTTTGTGGATCACATGAAGGACTTATAAAAAAAATAAAAGAATTAGGAAAAACTCCTTTACCAAAATATATCCAGAGATCACCAGAAAAAAGTGACGAACAACGTTATCAAACTATTTATGCAAAAAAAGAAGGTTCTGTTGCCGCACCCACAGCTGGATTACATTTTTCTAAACATTTATTAAAAAAATTGGAAATAAAAGGAATAAATTTAGTAGAAATAACCTTACATCTTGGTTTAGGAAGTTTTTTACCAGTAGAAGTAGAAGATATATCCAAACACAAAATGGATTCTGAAAAATGTTTTATTACAAAAGATGTATGTAATATTGTTAATCAAACTATTAAACAAAAAAAACGTATATGTGCTGTAGGTACTTCATCTATGCGAGCTATTGAAAGTTCGGTATCTTCCAGTAAAAATTTAAATCATTTTTCAGGATGGACCAATAAATTTATATTTCCTCCTTATAATTTTAACATAGCCAATTCTATGATAACAAATTTTCATATGCCAAAATCAACACTACTTATGATGACTGTAGCTTTTGCAGGATATGATTTAATCATGAAAGCTTATCAAATAGCTATAGAAAAAAAATACAGATTTTATTCCTATGGAGATGCCATGTTAATTTTATAAATTAATAAATAAAAAAATTTTGAAAAAAATCCTTGAAAAGGTGAAAAATTCCATAAAAGAGGAAATGAAAATTTTCGAAAATCAATTCATCAATATCATAAAAAATAAAGTTCCTCTTATAGATAAAGTTTCACATTACATTATTCATAGAAAAGGAAAACAAATTCGTCCTATGTTTGTTTTCTTAATCGCTAAAATGTTAGGTCCTATACGAAAAAAGACCTATCATACTGCCTCTTTAATAGAATTAATACATACAGCTACTCTTGTTCACGACGATGTAATCGATAACAGCAATCTTCGTCGTGGCTATTTTTCTATCAATGCTATATGGAAAAATAAAATAGCTGTATTAATAGGAGATTATTTAATTTCCAAAAGTCTTCTATTAGCTACCAATAATAATTATCATGATCTCCTTAAAATAATTTGTAAAACTATTAAGGATATGAGTGAAGGAGAACTATTACAAATAGAAAAATCAAAAAAATTGAATATTAATGAAAAAATTTACAATCAAATCATCTATCATAAAACGGCAAGTTTAATTGCTGCCTCTTGTGAAGGAGGAGCTCGTTCAGTAAACGCAGATGAAAAAACAGCATTGAATATGAAAAAATTTGGAGGATTAACCGGTTTTGCTTTTCAAATCAAAGATGATTTATTTGATTATGAAGATTCCCACAATAAAAACCCAATTGGAAAACCTATAGGAATGGATTTAAAAGAAAAGAAAATAACACTTCCACTTATTTATGCTATTCAAAAATCCTCTCAAAATGATCAAAAATGGATATTAAATTCTATAAAAAATTATAATGAAAAAAAAAGACATAAGATTATTGCTTACGTTAAAAAATATGGAGGAATAGAATATGCTACTCAAAAAATGATAAAATTTCGTAACGATGCATTAAAAATATTAGATCATTACCCAGAAAGCACAATAAAAGAAGCATTAAAAACAATGGTTAATTTTATTATAGAAAGAAACATATAATGAAAAATAACTTGGTAATTGTAGAATCTCCCACTAAAGCTAATACTATACAGATGTTTCTAGAAAAAAATTTTCATGTAGTATCAAGTTACGGACATCTTATAGATCTTCCGGAAAAAGAAATAGGAATTGATATAAAAGAGAATTTTAGACCAAATTATGTAATATTACCTAAAAAAATAAAAATCGTTCAAAATCTTCAAAAATTAATTAAAAATTATAATACAATATGGTTAGCTTCTGATGAAGATCGTGAAGGTGAAGCCATTGCTTACCAAATTTATAAAACATTAAACATTCCTAATGAAAAATTACGAAGAATAGTATTTCACGAAATAACAAAAAAAGCTATTCTTAATGCTATAGAAAACCCAAGATTAATTAATTATAATCTCGTTTACGCTCAACAAGCAAGACGGATTTTAGATAGATTAGTAGGATTCAAGCTATCTCCTATTTTATGGAAAAAAATAAATTACGGTCTTTCCGCAGGAAGAGTTCAGTCAGCAGCTGTTAAACTTATAGTAGAACGAGAAAAAAAAATTCAAAATTTTACTCCTATTCCCGGATATCAAATATACGGAACTTTCAATCACAAAAAAAAAATTACTCTTCATGCTAAATTTGAACATAAAATAGAAGGAAAAGAAAAAATGAAGAAAATTCTTTTATCATGTATAAATACTAATTTTTTTGTAAAAAAAATTATTACTAAACAAGAAAATAAAACACCTCCTCCCCCATTTACAACATCTACTTTACAACAAGAAGCTTCTAAAAAGTTAAATTACTCCATATCTAAAACTATGTTTCTAGCACAGAAACTATATGAAGAAGGTTTTATTACATACATTCGTACGGATAGCACAAGTTTATCCAAAGAAATTCTGTCTCAAATAAAAAATTATATTCTTTATTCATATGGCAAACAATATTTATCTAAAAAAGAATTTTCATCCAATAATAAATTTTCTCAAGAAGCTCACGAATCTATTCGTCCAACGGACATAACAAAAAAAACTTTAGAGACTTTAGAATTATCTCAAAAACGTCTTTATCAACTTATATGGAAAAGAACCGTAATAGGACAAATGTCAGATGCAAAAATTGAAACAAAATATTTTTATATTCAATCTTCAAATATTGAAAATTTTTTTATTTATACAAATAAAACTATTGTATTTGATGGTTTTATGAAAATAGAAAATGCTAGAAACGAGAATACTTATTTATCTCAAATTAAAAAGGGGACTCCTTTACAAGAAAAAGAAATTATAGCCAAACAAATTTTTACCCAACATCTACCTAGATATAATGAAGCCACCTTAGTTAATAATTTAGAAAAACTAGGAATAGGAAGACCTTCTACTTATGTTCCTATTATTTCCACTATAAAAAAAAGGAATTATGTGAATATACAAAAATACATCAAAAAAATAAAACTACGTGAATGTTTTTTTCTTAAAAAAAATGTCATTATCGAAAAAAAAGATAAAATTACCGAAATAGAAAAAAATAAATTTATACCCACAGAAATAGGTATTCTAACTACTGATTTTTTGGAAAGGAATTTTCAAGAAATCGTAGATTACAATTTCACAGCAAATTTAGAAAAAAATTTAGATAATATAGCTAAAGGTAAAGAGTCCTGGCATAACGTTATTAAAATTTTTTATGAGGAATTCTATAATAAAATAAAAAAAGTAAAAAAAAATGTAGAAAAGATTCACAAACAACGTTTTCTTGGTTTTGAGCCTATATCTAATAGAAAAATATTTGCTAAAATAGCTCGTTTTGGTCCTATCATTCAAATAGGAGAATTCAAAGATAAAAAAAAACCAAAATTTTATCCTTTATTAATTCATCAAAAAATTGATACAATCACCTTTAGGGATTCCTTAAAAATTATCGAGTTACCTAAATATTTAGGAACCTTTGAAGAACAAAAAATATTTTTAAAAATGAATAAATACAACATTTATATACAACATAAAAACAAAATAATTCCAGTTGAAGAAAAAATTTTTTTTGATTCATTAACTTTAAAAAAAGCTATTGATATTATTCTAGAAAATAAAAAAAAAAATAATTAACTAACTATCAAAATATCTTTGATTTAAATATGTAGTGGGATAAGCTTGATCATGTCCTGTACGTCTAATATGATCTAAATATTTAGGAATATATGATAAAGCTTTCACTCTGTCAGATAAAGACATTCTATTCCATATATTCTCTGCCATTTTTTTTTTACCTACTTTATATCTATAATCGGACCAAAAACGATTGAAAGATAAATCTGCAGGAATTTCTTCTATGGAAAATGCAGCCCTAGAATTTTTCATTCTATTTATAATGGATTCATTATAAGGTAAATATTTTCCTATCCATATATAATGTGATAAAGAAAGGCTCTCGGGAAATATGACTTCTCTTAAAAAACCATGAAAATCATACTTAAATATGATCTCTCCAGATACCAAATGACTTCTGAATATATATTGTTTACCTTTCATTACTTTTTTTTATTTCATCAGCATTAATTAATTTATAAAAAGGCATTAATAAATTCTTCATATGTTATCCTTAAACAAAAAATGCTATATATAGTTCCTACTCCTATAGGAAATTTAGAAGATATAACTTTTAGAAGTTTACGAATATTAAAAGAGGTAGATCTTATTCTAACAGAGAATTATAAAATTTCAAAAAAATTGTTGAATTTTTATAATGTTAAAACTTCTACAAAAACTTATCATATTTATAATGAACGTAAAAAGATTCCCTTTATTTTAAAAGAAATAAAAAATGGAAAGAATTTAGCATTGATTTCTAACGCTGGAACTCCAAGTATATCCGATCCAGGATTTTTACTTATTAAAAATTGTATAAAACATTCTATAGAAATAGAATGTTTACCAGGACCAACATCTATTATTCCAGCATTGGTAATTTCTGGTTTCCCTATTAATGAATTTACATTTATTGGTTTCTTACCGAAAAAAAAAAGAAAAATGAAACTCGAAAAATTATCAAAAGAAAACAGAACTTTTATTTTCTACGAATCTCCTCATAGATTATTACGAACATTAAACGATTTAAAAGATTTTTTTGGATTAAAAAGAAAAATTGTTATTTGCAAAGAAATATCCAAAATTTTTCAAGAAACTTTGAGGGGGAATATTAAAGATATGATTTTATATTATGAAAACGTTAAAAAAATATTTGGAGAATATATTCTCATTCTTGACAAAAAAAATGAAAATGAATAAATATTTAAACATATTTCTTCTTCATCAAGAATTCTGCAATTTGTACCGCATTTGTTGCGGATCCTTTACGTAAATTATCTGCTACAATCCAAAGATTTAAAGAATTCAAACAAGAATAATCTTCACGAATTCGTCCAACAAATACTTCGTCTTTTCCATGAGACATAAATGGCATTGGATAAATATTCTCTTGCGGAGAATCTTGAACAATAATTCCTTTACTTTTTAAAAGAATATCGTAAATATGATCAATATTAGGTTCTTTCTTAAATGTTATATTTACACTCTCTGAATGTCCTCCTATAACCGGGACACGAACAGCTGTAGCTGTAAGGGATATATCTCGATTATTCATAATCTTTTTCGTTTCCTCTACCAATTTCATTTCTTCCATTGTATAACCATTTTCTAAAAAATCATCACAATGCGGTAATATATTTTGATAAATTGGATGTGGATATATTTTTTCTTCAAAAGAAATAGTTCCTTCTTTTTCTTTGTTCATTTGAATTAAAGCTTTACTTCCTGTTCCAGTAACAGATTGATATGTGGATACAATAACACGATCTACACAATATTCTAAATGTAAAGGATACAAAACCATAACTAATTGTATGGTAGAACAATTAGGATTTGCTATAATCTTATCTTTTTTAGATAAACAAGAAGCATTGATTTCAGGTATAATTAATTTCTTTTCATCATCCATTCTCCATGCAGAAGAATTATCTATTACAGTACTCCCTATTTTTACAAATTCAGGAGCCCATTTTTTAGATATATATGATCCAGCTGAAAATAAAACAATATTCGGTTTTTTTGAGAGTAATTCTTTTATGCTAATAGTTTGGTATCCTTTTTTCCTGAAAATAAGTTCTTTTCCTATCGATTTTTCAGAAGTGGATAAATATAATTCACTAACTGGAAATTTTCTATTTTCCAATACATCAATCATTACACGTCCAACCATTCCTGTTGCTCCTACTATTCCTAATTTCATAAATATTATTAATTTGTTCCCAACCAACTAAAAATTAAAAAATAAAATCATGTAAAAAAAATGAAAAAAGGAAAAATGATTATTCTATCAGGTCCTTCAGGATCTGGAAAAACAACTATTTCACAATACTTACTTTCAAAAATCCCAGAATTAAAATTTTCCGTATCGTGTACCACACGTTCCATGAGAAATAATGAAAAACATGGAAAAGATTATTATTTTCTTTCTACAAAGAGATTTATTTCCAAGATAAAAAAATATCAATTTGTAGAATGGGAAGAAGTTTATCCTCAATTATTTTATGGAACGTTAAAAAACGAAATTTCCAAAATTTGGAACGAAAACAAACATATCTTATTTGATGTAGATGTAAAAGGTGGCTTATCTTTACAAAGAAAATATCCATACAATTCTTTATCCATATTTGTAATGGTAAAATCCATGAAAATTTTAAAAGAAAGACTTTTTACAAGAAATTCCAATAATATGAATATACGTTTAAATAAAGCCAAAATAGAATGGAAATATGCAAATTTATTCGATGTCATTTTGCTAAATGTAGATTTGTTGAAAACAAAAAAAAAAGCCGTTCAATTAGTTTCTAATTTTATAAATAAATCGGGGTGACTGGACTTGAACCAGCGACCACACGCCCCCCAGACGTGGACTCTAACCAACTGAGCTACACCCCGATAAATAACTCCTCAGGCTGGATTTGAACCAGCGACACCCTGATTAACAGTCAGGTGCTCTAACCAACTGAGCTACTGAGGATTATTTATTTTATTGGAATTTTTTCTATTCTTATTTTATGTCTCCCTCCTTCAAAATCCGTTTGAATAAACATTTCTACTATTTCTAAAACTTCTTTTTTATCTACAAAACGAGCAGGTAAACTAAGAATATTTGCATTATTATGTCTTTTTGCTAAAAAAGCTATTTCTTTTTTCCATACTAAAGCAGCACGAATTTTTTGATATTTATTGGCTGTCATAGCAGCTCCATTTCCACTTCCACAAATAATAATACCAAAATCAGCTTCTCCTTTTTCCACGGATTCTGCTGTGGGATGAATAAAATCAGGATAATCCACCTTTTCTCCATAATTAGAGTATCCAAAATCTTTTATTCTATGTCCTTTTTTAATTAAATAATTAATTATCAAATACTTATAATCTATTCCTGTATGATCCGATCCTATTGCTACTTTCATCTTTTCTATGACTAAAGACCATATAAAAATACATCAAAAATTTGTAATTTTTTTTCCATACAAAAAATATTTAAATTCTGCAAATATGATAGAGAATATAAAAACTGTAAATGATTTTAATTTCAAAAATAAAACAGCTATAGTTAGAGTAGACTTTAATGTTCCTATCAATAATAATCTCATTATTGATGATACACGTATTCAATACAGTCTTCCAACTATTCGAAAGATAATTCATGATCATGGAAAAGTAGTATTGATTTCTCATTTTGGAAGACCAAAAGGAATCCCTTCAAAAATTTATTCTTTAAGATTTATGATTTCTTATTTATCCCATCAACTAAAAATTCCTATAAAATTTTCGGAATATTGTATAGGAAGTTCTGTAGAAAAATATGTAAATGAATTAAAAAATGGAGAAGTTTTGCTGTTGGAAAACATTCGATTTCATAAAGAAGAGGAAGAAGGAAATGAAAAATTTGCTTTTCAATTAGCAAAACTCGGAGATATTTATGTAAATGATGCATTTGGAGTTTCTCATCGATTTCATTCTTCTATTACTATTATTCCAAAATTTTTTAAAAATAAAAAATGTATTGGATTTCTTATGAAAAAAGAAATTCAATCCTTACAGAAAATATTGGGTAAAGGAAAAAAACCTATTACAATCTTATTAGGAGGAGCTAAAATAACTTCTAAAATATCCATTATTAAAAATATTATTCATTTGATAGATAATATATTAATAGGAGGAGGAATGGCCTATCCTTTTATAAAGGTACAAGGTGGAAAAATAGGAAATTCCATTTTGGAAAAATACAATGAAATTGAAAAAATATTAAAAAATATTATTGATCTATATCAGAAACAAAACCAAACCAATATACACTTTCCAAAAGACGTTGTTATAGCTGATTCTTTCAACAATAAAGCTAATACTAAAATTGTCCCCATTTATTCCATTCCAAATGGATGGAAAGGATTGGATATAGGGCCTCAATCTATAAAATATTTTTGCGATATCATAAGAAAATCTAAAACGATTCTTTGGAATGGTCCACTAGGTGTATTTGAATTTTCCAATTTCTCTTTTGGGACTAAATCTATAGCAAAAGCTATTGTAAATAGTACTGAAAAAGGAGCTTTTTCTTTAGTAGGAGGTGGAGATTCTATTGCTGCATTAAGAATGGAAAATTACGAAAATAAAATCAGTTATTTATCTACTGGAGGAGGAGCTATGTTGGAATGTTTAAAACAAACAATTCTTCCTGGTATCAAAGCTATAATTGAATAAAAAACTATCAAAAATTTTTTAACTATATTTGTTAATTACCATTTAAATTATCATGAATATGTCTTTTAAACTTCCAAAATTATCTTATTCCTATAAGGATTTTGAACCTTATATAGATCGAAAAACTATGGAAATTCATTATACGAAACATCATGCAGGGTATACAAATAACCTAAACAAAGCTATTGAAGGAACAGACATGCTAAATTTATCTATAGAAGAAATCTTAAGGAGAGCTAATATTGAAAAATCTATAATACGAAACAATAGTGGAGGTTTTTATAATCATAATTTTTTTTGGAAAATATTGATTCCCCATTCGGAAAGCACTCTTCCAAGCAAATATATGAACGAAATACTTCAAAAAAGTTTTAAAACCTTTGATTGTTTTAAAGAAAAATTTCACTCTGCAGCAATGAATCGTTTTGGTTCTGGATGGGTTTGGTTATGTGTAAATAGAAAAAAATTAACTATTTGTTCTACAGCTAATCAGGATAATCCACTAATGTTAGGAATAGGTTGTGAAGGAATTCCTATATTAGGATTAGATGTTTGGGAACACGCTTATTATCTTCAATATCAAAATCGAAGGAATGATTATATTTCTTCCTTTTGGAAAATTGTTAATTGGAAAAAAGTAGAAGAAAATTATAAATCAGCCATGAGAATCAGAATAGAATAACCATGGGAAAAATTATTTTAGAAAATATAAAGTTATTTGGTTACCATGGATGTATACCGGAAGAATCCTCTATAGGATCTTATTACAGAGTAAATATAGAAGTAGAATTAGATTTCTATCAAGCTTCTATTAGCGACGATTTATCCAAAACCATTGATTATGTACATTTGTATCGTATTGTAAAAGAAGAAATGGCTATTAATTCAAAATTACTGGAACATTTAGCTCATAGAATAATTCAAAGAATCAATAAGATAGATTTGGTTCAATCTACAAGAATAAAAATTTGTAAAGAAAATCATCCACTGAAAAACAATGTGGATAAAATCTGTGTTATTTTGAATGGATAAGGCACTGTGGCCGATTGGAAAGGCAGAGGTCTGCAAAACCTTTTATAGCGGTTCGATTCCGCTCTGTGCCTTTTATTTTATTCTACTGTTACAGACTTAGCAAGATTTCTTGGTTGATCTACATTCTCTCCGAGGATAAAAGCTATTTGATAAGCTAGAATTTGAAGAGGAATAACCGTTAATAATGGACTAAGTTCTTCAGAAACGTTTGGAATTTTTATTACGTGATCAGCCAACATGCTAACTTGAAAATCCCCTTCATTAACTATGGCTATAACTTTTCCCTTTCTTGCTTTAATTTCTTGAATATTTCCTATTATTTTTTCATAACATCCTTTTTTCGTAGCAATAATAACTACTGGCATACTTTCATCAATTAAAGCGATAGGACCATGTTTCATTTCTGCTGCCGGATAACCTTCCGCATGGATATAAGAAATTTCTTTTAATTTTAAAGCTCCTTCTAAAGCTACTGGAAAATTTATCCCCCTACCTAAATATAGAAAATTATTTACTCCATGATATATTTTAGATATTCTTTTTATAGTATCATCTATTTTTAAAGTAGAATTTACTTTATCTGGAATGGATCCAAGTTCTTTACATAAATAGTTATAACGACTATCCGTTATAGTCGATCTGTATTTCCCTATTTTCAAAGCTAACAATACTAAAACTGTTATCTGTGCTGTAAAAGACTTTGTAGAGGCTACTCCAATTTCTGGACCTGCATGTGTATAAATTCCTGCATCTACATTTCGTGCTATAGAAGATCCTACAACATTACAAATACCAAAAACAAAAGCTCCTTTCTTTTTTGCTAGTTCTAAGGCAGCTATAGTATCTGCGGTTTCTCCTGATTGAGAAATGACAATAACTATATCTTTTTTTTTTATAATTGGATTTCTATATCTGAACTCTGAAGCATATTCTACCTCTACTGGAACACGTGCAAGTTCTTCTAACAAATATTCTCCAATTAAACTTGCATGCCATGAAGTTCCACATGCAACAATGGTAATTCCTTTTGCCTTAAGGAAAATATCCTTATTAGATTCAATACTGTCAATATATATCAACCCATCAGTAATCAATAATCTCCCACGTAAAGTATCTAGAATTGTTTTTGGCTGTTCATTGATCTCTTTTAACATAAAGTATTTATACTTTCCTTTTTCAATTTCTTTTATATTAATTTTAAGTTCTTTAATTATTGGACTAATTTTATGATTATTTAAGATTTTTCGTAAATCTAATTCTTTATTCTTTCTAAGAATAGCCATTTCTCCATCCTTTAAATAAAGAGCGTTTTTAGTATAATCAATAAAAGGAATAGGATCAGAAGCTATAAAAAATTCTCTATCATTAATACCCAAAGCAAGAGGACTTCCTAATTTAGCGATAACAATTCTTTCTGGATGAGATCTTTCTACTATAGCTATAGAATAAGCTCCAATGATTTCATTCAAAGAAATTCGTACAGCCTCTTCTAAAGATAATTTATTTTTTTTTTGAATATATTCAATCAAATTTACAAGAACTTCTGTATCTGTTTGGCTTTTAAAAGTAAAACCATGCTTCAGCAAAATAACTTTAAGAGAATGATAATTTTCTATAATTCCATTATGAATCAATACTAATTCCTTAGAATTAGAAACATGAGGATGTGCATTGATATCATCTGGAATTCCATGAGTAGCCCATCTCGTATGTCCTATACCAGTTGTACCTTGAATAATACTTCCAGAAATGATTTTTTTTTCTAATTCAGAAACCTTTCCCTTAGTTTTATATAATTTATATCCATTATTATCAAAAACAGCTATTCCAGAACTATCATAACCACGGTATTCCAATTTCTTTAATCCATTGATAAGAATGGGATAGGCATCTTTATAACCTAAATAACCAATTATTCCACACATTCTAACCTTTAAAATTTTTAATTAATCTGTTCGGAAACAGTTTCTTGATAAAATTGTTGATAAACGGTTTCTATTTTATCTACAGGATAATATTTCAATACTAACAATTTATTTTTTTCTATATAATCCTCTATTTCCTTAGGAAAAGAAAGATCTCCTTTTATTATTGCATCAGAAAAATACATGCAGAACTTTATTAAGTTAAAATAATCAGGATTTTCCAAAAGTTTTAATTTTATAGACTTTATCCCATCTAATTTTATCTTTTGAAGAATATCCTTATTCAAAGTCCCTTGAAAAGGTTTGTTATATATAGATGTAACAATTTTTGTATTGTGATAAACAGGATCATTTTTATAAAATTCCTTTATATATAATGGAATAAAAGTAGTTATCCATCCATATATATGAATAATATCTGGTCTCCAATTCAATTTTCTTACGGATTCTAAAACACCTTTCGTGAAAAATAAAGCTCTTTCATCATTATCGGAAAAAAAATTTCCATTTTTATCTTCATATATCGCTTTTCTTTTAAAATATTCTTCATTGTCTATAAAATAAACTTGCAACCTAGCATCTGGAATAGATGCAACCTTAATCAATAAAGGTCGATCCATTTCATTAATGATTAAATTCATTCCTGATAAACGAATAACTTCATGCAATTGATGTCTTCGTTCATTTATTACCCCAAAACGTGGCATAAATATGCGAATATCATTTCCTATTGATTGCATAAACTTAGTAGCTTTTAAAACAGATAAAGAAATAGGATTCTCTGAAGAGAAAGGAAATAAATCTGAAGATACATACAATATACGTTTACCTGTCATCTTAAGAGTAATTTTTTATTTTTAAATATATGTATAGTAAAAAAACGGATCGTTACAAAGATAATAAATAATATAATATCCAAAGTTCTATCTAAAAAACGATAGAATTTATTTTCAGTAAATTCTTGTAGATTGTAACTTTTTAATAGTTTATTGATATGCATTTTCATAATAAGAAAAATTTTCTTTTAGCTACTGGTTTTATCAATATTACTAGTCGTGGATATGCTTTTGTAAATGTAGAAAAATTTGAGAAAGAAATTTTTATTCCCAAAAAAAAAACTAACAGAGCTATAGAAGGAGATTTAGTTCAAATAAAATTTAAAGAAAATAAAAAATTAGGAAAAAAAACGGAAGGAGAGGTCATAAAAATAATCAAAAGAAAAAGGAATAAATTTATTGGAATATTAAAAATAAAAGATCATTCAAAATATGGATCAGTAATAGTTGATAATAAGAAAAATATTCATGTCGATATATACATTCCTAAAAATAAATTAAAAGGATATAAAAATAATGAAAAAGTATTAGCTAAAATAGTGGAATGGCCAAAAGATTTAAAAAATCCTTTAGGAGAAATAATTAAAGTATTTGGACTATCTGGAGAATATAAAACAGAATTTTTTTCCTTATTAGAAGAATATAGAATCCCTTATGAATTTCCTAAAAAAGTGGAAGACGAAGCGAAAAATATTGTTATGAAAAAAGAATTAGACATCAATCTTAGAAGAGATATGAGAAATATAAATACCTTTACTATAGATCCTTTTGATGCTAAAGATTTTGATGATGCTATTTCTATTAGAAAGTTAAGCTTTAATACTTGGGAAATAGGAATTCATATTTCAGATGTTTCTTATTATGTTAAAGAAGGAAGTAATTTAGATAAAGAAGCCTATATTCGTGCAAATTCTATTTATCTTATAGGAGAAGCAATTCCTATGCTTCCAAAAATATTATCCAACGATCTTTGTTCTTTACATCCAAAAAAAGATAAACTAAGTTTTTCTTCTGTTTTTAATGTAGATAATAAAGGAAAAATATTAAAAAGTTGGTTTGGAAAAACAATTATACGATCCAATAGAAGATTTACGTATGAAGAAGTTCAAAATATTATAGAAAAAAAAAAGGGAGATTTTCGAGAAGAACTTTTAACCTTATTGTTTTTTTCTAAAATATTAACTAGAAAAAGATTAAAAAATGGATCTATTCTATTAGATAGAGTTGAAATGAAATTTTGTCTAGATAAAAACAATAATCCAACAAAATTATACTTAGAAAGGAATAAGGATGCTCATCGTTTGATAGAAGAATTTATGTTATTGGCCAATAATAAAATATCAGAGTTTGTCAGTTTAAATACGAATGGAGAAATTCCTAACAAAACGTATATTTACAGAGTACACGATGAACCCGATTTTCATAAAATTTTCGTCCTTAAAAAAATAATAGAACCTTTAGGCTATTTTTTAGATTTAAAGAATATAAAAAAATCCATTAATTGCTTATTGAGGAAAATTCAAGGAAAACCAGAAAAAAATATGATCGAAAATTTGATTCTTCGTTCTATGAGCAAAGCTAAATATTCCACTATAAATATAGGACACTATGGATTATCCTTTATCTATTATACTCATTTTACTTCTCCTATAAGAAGATACTCAGATATTATAGCACACCGTTTATTAAATTATTATTTAACCAAGGATCAATCAAAATTAAAATCCATAGAATTTTATGAAAAACAATCCCAACATTGCAGCGTTAGAGAACGTTTATCGATAGATATCGAAAGAAACTTTTCAAAATTTATACAAGTTAAATATATAAAAAAATTCCTATTAGGAAAAAAACTTGACGGAATCATTACAGGATTTACAGATTGGAGTATTTTTATTGATTTATTGTTCTTTCAAACAGAAGGAATGATACGCATACGTGATATTAAAGAGGATATATATACTATAAATTCAAGCAATTACAGTATAATTGGTAGGAAAAAAAGAAAAATATATCATCTTGGAGACAAAATAAAAGTAAAACTTATAGACGCTAATATAGAAAAGAAACAAATTATTCTTGAATGGCTCGGAAATTAAAATTCTATCACATTATTAAATTCTTACAGAATTAGGAACAAATATTGTGTAATTTCCTCCATTTTTTATAATTTCTCTAACCAAACAAGAACTGATATACGATCTTTCATAAGAAGAAAGAATAAATACGGTTTCAATACAATCATACAATTTTTTATTGGCATAATATAAATTTTTTTCAAATTCGAAATCTAATTGATTTCGAATTCCTCTTAATAAGAATTTAGCCTTTTTTCTTTTACAAAAAGAAATAGTTAAACCTTTAAAAAGGTCTATCTCTATTCCAGAAAAATCTAAAAAAGTTTTTTGTATCCATTCTTTTCTCTTTTTAACAGAGAACATATTATTTTTTTCAGAGTTATTTCCAATAGCTATAACAATTTTATCAAATAAGTTTAAAGACTTAATGATTACATCATAATGTCCTAAAGTTATTGGATCAAAAGTTCCAGGAAATACTGCTATTCTTCTATGATTCATATAGAAATATAAATTTATATCAAAAAAGTAATAAGCAGAATAAAATTTTTATTTTTGTTTCTTTAAGTTTTTAAACTTATTAAAATAATGGAAAAATTATGTTCCGGTTGTTTAACCAATAATAAATGTTTTCTTAAAAAGGAAAAAAATTTTTTCTATAATAAATGTTTGAAACTGAATGTAGTAGATTGGTTATCCCATATACAATCTCCTTTTGAATACGAGTTTGATATTGTAGAAGTTCAATTTAAAAATGATAGAAAAGAATTTTTTCATAACGAGAAAAAAATACCTCTTCGTAAAGGAGATTTTGTCACTGTAGAATCTACATCTATAGGATATGATATAGGAATGATCACTATAACTGGAGAATTAGTAAAATTGCAAATCAGAAATAAAAACATTTATTCTATAAAAAATATAAAAAAAAGGATATACAGAAAATCTACAAATAAAGAATTAAGTCTATGGAATTTTTTAAAAAAAAAAGAAAAAAATATTCTTTCAAAATCTAAAAAAATTGCAAAAAGTTTAAATCTATCCATGAAAATTTGTGATGTAGAATATCAAGGAGATGGAAAAAAAGCTACTTTTTATTATACATCGGAAAATAGAATTGATTTTAGAAAATTGATTAAAGAATTGGCTGCTTCATTTCATATACGTATAGAAATGCGACAAATTGGATATCGACAGGAATCCGCAAAAATCGGAGGAATAGGATCTTGTGGTCGTGAACTATGTTGTTCTACTTGGTTAAAAAATTTTAAAAGTGTTACAACTAATTCTGCTAGATATCAACAACTATCTATAAATGCAGAAAAATTAACTGGACAATGCAGTAAATTGAAATGTTGTTTAAATTATGAGTTAGATGCTTATTTATCAGCCATAAAAGATTTTCCAGACATTAATAAAAAAATCTATACAGAAAAAGGAGTTGCAAAATGTATGAAAATCGATGTATTCAAGAAAAAAATGTGGTTTTCTTATGTTAAAAATTCAAACACTTGGTTCAGAATAGAAATAAAAAAAATTAAAGAAATTTTAGAAAATAAAAATAAAATAGCTCCTCCTTTGGAAAAATTATCAACAATGAATGTTATTCCAAAAACAGAATTAACATTTAAAGATTTATAAATAATGATTATGAGACAAAAAAGAATCCTTTTAAGTTTTGCATAACAAAGAAAGAAAAAAAAATGGATTTTATTTCCGTCTACTTCTCTTCTACTTTTGGTTCTTCTTTTTTATAGGAATATGCTCTGTATTTTTTATCTTTTATGCAGCATCTAAAGGTTATTTAGGGACCTTGCCTAGCACTAAGGATATAGAAAATCCTACAATGGAAGTAGGATCGGAAGTCTATGATTCCAATGGAATTTTACTGGGAAAATTTTTTTCAGAAAATAGAATACTAATTACTTATAACAAACTTCCAAAAGATCTTATTAATGCTCTCATAGCAAAGGAAGATATTCGATTTAGATATCATTCTGGAATTGATGTAAAATCTCTTCTTAGAGCTATTCTTTCTTTAGGGAAAAGAGGAGGAGGAAGTACTATTTCTCAACAACTTGCTAAACTTCTTTTTACAGGTAAATCGGCGAAAAACAAGTTACAAAGAATGCATCAAAAACTTCTAGAATGGGTAATGGCTGTAGAATTGGAAAAACGTTATACAAAAGAAGAAATTATCACAATGTATTATAATAAATTTGATTTTCTATACAATGCAAAAGGAATTGAAACAGCAGCTCGTACTTATTTTAATAAGACAGCTTCTAAACTTAATTTAGGAGAATGTGCTATGTTGGTTGGTATGTTGGAAAATCCTTCTTTATATAATCCAAAAATGTACCCTAATAGAGCAAAAAAACAAAGAAATTTGGTTTTATATAAAATGAAAAAATATGATTTATTGAATTCCCATAGATATAAAAAAGAATTAGAAAAACCCGTAAAAATAAATTTTCAAATACAAAGAAAGGACTTTGAATTATTAACTTATTATGGTGAATTTTTGAAAAAGGAAATTCAGGAAGTATTAGATGATCATGAAAAAGAAACTGGAAAAAAACTTAATCTTTATTCTAGTGGATTGAAAATATATACATCTATTGATTCAAAAATGCAAAATTATGCAGAAAGAGCAGTAAAAAAACATCTTCGTCAATTACAAATTGCATTTAACAATACTCAAAGAAAAAATAAAAATGCTCCATTTTTAAATATTCCTCCAGAAAAAATAAATAGAATTCTTATATCGGCTATGCATAGAACAAAACTCTATCAATCCATGAAACAAAAAGGAATGACAGAAGAAGATATTGTAAAAGAATTTAAAAAACCAAGACCTACAAAATTATTTACCTGGAATGGATCAAAAAAAGTATTGATGTCTCCATGGGATTTTATACGTTATCAAAAAAGTATTATCCAAGCTGGAATGATATCTATAGAACCCTATACAGGATATGTAAAATCGTGGGTAGGAGGAATAGATTTTAATTATTTCCAATATGATCATGTAGCTAAGACGAAACGTCAAGTAGGTTCTATTTTCAAACCTATTTTATATGCTACAGCCATTAAAGAATTACATTATAACCCTTGCACAAAAATTTCCAATGAAAAATTCCATTTAGGAAAATGGAGTCCTAGAAATTCAAATGGAAAGTATGGTGGAGTACTGACTTTAAAAGATGGATTAGCTCTATCTGTTAATACCATTTCTGCTCGTCTCATAGAGAAAATAAAACCAGCTCCAGTAATAGATTTAGCAAAAAAAATGGGAATAGAATCTACGATCCCTGAACATCCATCTATAGCTCTTGGAGCTGCTGATTTAACATTATACGAAATGACGGGAGCTTTTAATACATTTACTAATTATGGAATCTATGTCAAACCGAGAATTTTAGTAAAAATAGAGGATGAATATGGAAAATTAATTAAAGAAAAAATGGATTTTAAAAGAAAAGTCTTTAATGAAGAAGTAGCGTATATCATGTTAAAATTAATGCAAGGAGTAGTGCAATATGGAACCGCTAAAAGATTACATAAGTATAATTTTTTTGTAGAAAATATCGCAGGAAAAACAGGAACAACCAATGAAAATTCAGATGGGTGGTTTATAGGAATGATCCCTAATTTAACTACTGGAGTTTGGGTGGGTTGGGAAGATCGATTTTCTCATTTTGAAAATATTCAATTTGGACAAGGAGCAAACATGGCATTGCCAATATGGGCATATTATATGAAAAGCTTATATAAGGATCCAAATCTTATTTATCATGAAAAACTTATTTTTCATAAACCAGAAAATTACCAATATCATTGGGATCGTTGTGAAGAAAATAATAATGAGGAAGAAAAACAAAATTTCTTTTTCAAAGATATTATTGATTTTGATGGAAATTTCAATACTGAAAATGTAAATAAAAAATAGGACTAATCATGAAAATATTAATCTTAGATAAAAATCACCCTTTTATAATATATAAATTAAGAAAAGAAGGTTTCATTTGTGATGAAAATTACCATGATTCTATAGAATACATTATAAAAATAATATCCCTATATGATGGTATCATTTTAAGAAATAGATTCAAAATAGATAAAGAATTTATTGAAAAAGCGGAAAATTTAAAATTTATAGCTCGTGTAGGATCCGGAATAGAAAATATAGATAAAGATTATGCTTTAAAAAGAAGAATAACATTGATTTCTACTCCAGAAGAAAATAAAGATTCAGTAGCAGAGCATACTATAGCCATGCTTTTATCTATGATGAATCATATTATCCGTTCTGACCAAGAAATTAGAAAAGGAAAATGGAATAGGGAATCCAATAGGGGAATAGAAATAATGGGAAAAACTGTGGGGATTATTGGATATGGAAATACAGGAAAAGCTCTCGCTAAAAAACTTTCAGGATTTGAATCTACAATATTGTGTTACGATATTTTACCTAATATAGGAGATATTTATGCCAAACAAGTAGATATAAAAACAATTTTTATGAGATCTGATATAATTAGTTTACATGTTCCTTATACAAAAAAAACTAAAGGAATGGTTAATGAAAAATTTATAAAAAAATTTCATAAACCCTTTTATTTTATTAATACTTCTCGTGGAGAATGTGTACTTACCAATCATTTAATAAAGGCATTAAAAGATGGAAAAATATATGGAGCTTGTTTAGATGTATTGGAATATGAAACCCTTTCTTTTGAACATTTTTTTCATAAAAAAAAAATTTCAAAAAATTTTTTTGATCTTATTCATTCCAATAAAATACTCTTAACACCACATATTGCAGGATATACTAAGGAATCAAAATATAAAATGGCCAAGAAAATCGTTAAAAAAATTATTTCATTTAAATTCAATAAAACTTGAACATCAAATTTTTAAAAAAAACAATTATACAAAATCCTAACACTCCAAATAATAACCAAAGTCCCTATGAAAAAACACATTATTCTCATAGGTATTTTCCCAGATATTTTCGCTGCTAAAGGAGCAGAAAATAAACTCCCAAAAACCAATCCAAGAACTATTTTCCAATAATGTATTCCTAATAAATAAAAAAAGGTAATCGCACTAGAAATAGTCACAAAAAATTCAGATAAACTGACAGAACCTATTACATATTTTGGTTTTCTTCCTTTTGATATTAAAGTACTTGTCACAAAAGGACCCCATCCTCCACCTACAAAAGAATCTAAAAAACCTCCAATTCCAGCAATCCATCCTATTTTTTTTATTTTTATATCTATTTTATTTTTTTTCCATAATACAGAAGTTAGCAATATTTTTGTACCTAAACAAAAAGTATAAAACCCTAACATAGGTTTTATATAAGAAATATAACTTTCTCCAAATTTAGAAAGAAAAAAAGAACCAATAATAGAACCTATAACTCCTGGAATTAATAATATTTTCAATAATTTTTTATTAACGTTTCCCATTCTATAATGACTTAATCCAGATATCCCGCTAGAAAATATTTCTGCAGTATGAATACTAGCACTAATAGATGAAATAGGAATCCCTAAGGTAAGCAATATTGTTGTACAAGTAAGTCCATATCCAACCCCTATAGCTCCATCCACAATCTGAGCAAAAAATCCAGTAAAAAATAAGTATAAAAAATTTTTATCTAAATATTTTTTAAAAAAAACTGTTAAGAATAAATATCCTACCATTAATAATGGAAGAACTAAAAATATTTTTTTGAATTTTTTTTTTCTTTTTTCCTCAAATGAGGTTTCTAACAACCATTTATTTGTTAATTCATTCAGCTTTTTTACTTTAAAATCAAAATTACCTTGCAATTTTTTCCTTATTTCATACATATTTATCAATGCTTCATTTAATTCATGAGGTAAAACTTCATAAAAAATTTCTTTCAAACGTTTGGCTATAGTAGGAGATTTCCCATTGGTAGAAATGGCTATTTTTAGATTTCCTTTTTGTACAATGGATCCAAGATAAAAATCACAAAGTTCAGGGACATCAGAAACGTTCACCAATTTATGCATTCTTTTTGCATCTCTTTTAATTTTTTCACTTAACATTAAATCATTCACAGCGACAATGATAACATCCATATTTCTTAAATCGGAAGTTCCATATACTTTTTTAATTAATTTTATAGAAATAAATAGTTTAGCTAATTCATAAACTTTCTGATCAATACGAGATGCTATAAGATTTATCCTTGTATCAGGATTATTTTGTAATACTGCATTCAATTTTTTTAAAGCAGTTTTTCCACCACCAATAATTAAAAGAGAAATTTTTTCTAACTGTAAAAAAATAGGAAAAAGTTTATTATTTTCTTTATTTATCTTTATCATTATTCATCATTATATTACCCATTGTTTTCTAATAGAAAAATTACCAAATTTTTCTCCATCCAATTTTTCTTTTTGAAAACAATTAAAAAATTGATCAAGTTCCTTTAAAATAGAAGATTCATCCATATTTTTCTTGTACAATTTGTTCAAACGTGTTCCCTCAGGATCTCCTCCCAAATAAAGATTGTATCGTCCATAAGAAACTCCTACAAAACCTATTTCTGCTAAATAAGGACGAGAACACCCATTAGGACATCCTGTCATACGAATAATAATCTCTTCTTTTCCTAATTTATATTTATTTAAAATAAATTCTATTTTAGATATCAAATGTGGAAAATAACGTTGTCCTTCAGCTAAAGCTAAAGGACATGTGTTAAGAGCCACACAAGCCATAGAATTTTTTCTAATAGAGGAAACATGATTCATATAATTAACAATACCATATTCATCAAGAATAGACTGTATTGTTTTTTTATTTTTCGCATGAATATCAGTTAACGTAATATTTTGATTACAGGTGAATAAAAAATTACATATTTCATACTCTGCTATCTTTAACAATGCCGATTTCAATTTTAAATTGACTCTATCAAAAACTAAACCATTTTCTATAAAAATAGTGTAATTCCATAATTTCATATCATCTTGTATCCAACCAAAATAATCACATCTTTCTGTAAAAAAGAATGGTCTCTCTTTTTTTAAAGAAAATCCAATTCTATTTTCCAATTCTTTTTTAAACCATTCTATCCCATAATTATCTATGGTATACTTTAGACGAGCAAATTTACGATCACTTCTATTGCCATAATCGCGTTGAATTGTTAGAATTTCGTATACTATTCTTAATATTTTTTCTTCAGAATCATAAAAACCAATTATTGTTCCTAATCTAGAATAAGTTTTTGAATTCCCATGTGTGGTAGACAAACCCCCTCCAACGGATATATTAAATCCTTTCAATTTTTTTTTATCAGAATCTATGATAGCTATTAATCCTATATCATTTGCAAATACATCAACATCGTTATTTGGAGGAATTGCTATAGCTATTTTAAATTTTCTAGGTAAGTAACTTTTTTTATAAATAGGTTCTTTATTTTCTTTTTCAAGAATTTTCTTTTCGTCCAACCATATTTCATAATAGGCTCTTGTTTTTGGAAGAAACATTTTACTAATTTTAGAAGCATAAGTCAATATTTTTTTATAATGAGTTCTAGAATATGTACTACATATAACGTTTCTATTAATATCTCCACAAGTAGCAATAGAATCCAATTTAGAAATATTAAAAAACTGAATAGTCGGTTTAATATTAGATTTTATCAATCCATGTAATTGAATAGTTTGTCTACTAGTTACTTTTATAACTCCAGTTGAATTTATTTCTGAAATTTGATGAATAGACAACCATTGTTTAGATTTAATAAAACCACCTGGAATTCTCAAACGAATCATAAAAGAAAATAAACGATCCAATTTTTTTTTTGCCCTATATTCTCTTATATCCCTATCGTCTTGTTGATACAATCCATGAAATTTAATTATAATCTGATCCTTATCAGAAATACCACCAGACAATTCATCCTTCACACTTTCAATAATAGATCCTCGAAGACCTCTGCTTTCTTCTTTAATTTTCTCCTCCATTGTTATTTTATTTGAAAAACTATCTATTTTCATATTTTCAATCAATTTAATTTCAAAAAAAAATTAGTAGACATCCTTTAAATAACGTCCCTCCTCTTTCATTTTTTTTATAAAAAATTCTGGAAAATTATATCCACCAACTTGTTCTATTATACGAAATATGGTTTTTTCTACATCTATACTCATAGGCTTTTTATTTCCACAAATGTAGATATAAGCTCCTTTTTTTCCTATCCATGTAAAAAATTCTTCACGATTTTCCCATATTTTATCTTGTATATATATTTTCTTTTCTTGATCTCTAGAAAAAGCAAGACTTACACGATATAAGACCCCATTTTTTTTCCAATTTTGTATTTCTGTCTGATATAAAAAATCAGTGGAAAAATGTTGATCTCCAAAGAAAAGCCAATTTCTTCCCGTTGCTCCTACAAATTCTCTTTCATATAAAAAAGAACGAAAAGGAGCTATCCCTGTTCCAGGTCCTATAAGAATGATATCTTTATTGTTTTTTGGTAACTTAAATAAATAATTTTTATGTATATAAAAAGACAAACTATCGCCTTCTTTTAATTTAGAAAGATAATTCGAACAATAACCATATCTATTTTCTCCGTTAACTTTAAATCTATGACGTGACACTGTAATATGAATTTCAGGATAATGAACTTTAGGGGAAGAAGAAATAGAATAAAATCTAGGTCTTATAGGATCCATAATTTCAATTAAATTTTTTAAAAATTTTTTCTTTTTTATAGGAAATTTATTTAATAGATCAAAAAAATTCCACATTCTATCATTAGGTATTTTTTTCCCTACCAATAAAGAATACTTTCTTAACATATTAATGGACAAACGAAAGATATTCCATTCCTCTTCTAATAAAAGCCTAACTTTTTTCCTCTCCTTTGAATTTTCAAAGAGATCTTTTTTTTTAAAAAAATCTATAATATTCTGTACTTCATCTACAGGATTTTTAGCTATAACAGCTATAGAATCTCCTGGAAGATAATCGAATTTTTCCATTCCATTCTCCATTAAAATTTCAATATGATGAATTTCTTTATTAGAACCTCTTTCTTGATCATTTAAAAGGATATTAGTCAAAATCTTTCCATGAATTTTTTTTTTTCTATCTACTTTTTTTTTTTTTAAAATATTTAAAACTTCTGATAACCAATCTTTTGCTTTAAATTCAAAATCAATATCACATTTATACAATGGAATAACTCTGCATGCCCCCATTTCATACAAACGTTTATCTAAATCTTCTCCCGCTTTACAAAAAAAAGGATAAGAACGATCTCCTAATGCTAATACCCCATACTTCATATTTTCTAAACGAAAATTTAGATTCTTATGAATAAAATTGAAAAAAGATTTAGCGGATGAAGGAGGTTCTCCTTCTCCATGCGTACTAATAATTACAAAAAAATAATTCTCTCTTTTTAAATCTAAAAAACGATATTGATCCAAACTTATCAGATTAATTTTAAAATTTTCTTTTTTCATTTTCTCAACAATGGAAAAAGATAGATTTTTAGCATTTCCTGTTTCTGTTCCATAAACAAGTGTTATTCTTTCTACTTCTTTCCTCAATACTTTCGTTTTTTCTTCTTCATGAAAAGACGATAAGATTCCAGATATATATCCATATATCCAAATAAGCTCTTCTCTAGAAATATTTTTTATCAATTCTATAAATATTTTATTCTTTGATTCAGATAACATCTCATTAAAATTTTATATTCTAATACATAAAATAATTTCTTTTACAAAAAATAGAAGAACTAGAAGAATTCCATTTAAAACACTTATAAAGATTTACTATTTTTCCAATAATAACCAAAGAAGGAGATAAAAAATTTCTTTCTATCAAATATTTTTTACAATTATAAAGAGTAGTTGTATACACTTTTTGCATAGGAGTAGTAGCTTGTTCTATTATGGCGATCAATTTATTCGAATAACAAGATTCCTTTTTCTTAATAAGTATCATAAATTTGTCAATAATATAATATAATTTTTTAATACACATATAAAAAACCAAAGTATCCTTAGTTGTTAAGAATTCCTCCCACTGATTAGAATCGATAGAATTTGGATTATGTAATGTTACGAAACGAACTGAAGAAGCATATCCTCTTGCTGTAAGAGGAATTCCAGTATAAGCAGCTGCGCCTAAAGCTGCAGTAACTCCTGGAATAATCTCATAAGGAATATGATATTTGTTTAGTTCTATTAATTCATCCATTATATTAGAGAAAATAGAAACATCTCCTCCTTTTAATCGAACTACATATTTTCCTTTTAAAGCATGATAAACCATTAGATGATTAATACTCTTTTGATTATTTTTAAAAAAGTATTTTTCTTTATGCATTATGGAATCATTATTTTTCCCTACATATAAAATCTTTCTTTTTGGATGTAAATATTCATTTACTATTTCAGGACTTACAAGACGATCTACCAATACTATCTCAGATTTTTTCAAATGATTGATAGCTTTAACAGTAATTAAATCAGGATCCCCAGGTCCTGCTGAAATAAAAATTACTTTTTTCATCTCTTCTCTTTAAGTTATAAAAAAAGATCTTCTACTGAAAGATATCTTTCTCCAGAATCATAATTAAACGTAAGTATCCTAGAATCTTTAGAAAAATAAGATAAGTGTTTTTCAATAGACGATAAAACGGCACCTGTAGAAATTCCCACTAAAATCCCTTCTTTGATTGCGGTTTTACGAACAAAATAAAATGCTTCTTCTTTAGAAACTAAAAAAGTCCCATCCAATAGATTTACATTTAAAATAGGAGGAATAAAACCGGCCCCCAAACCTTGTAATGCATGAGGTTTAGCTTCTCTTTCTCCTCCAAATATAACTGGAGATTCAACAGGTTCTACGGAAAATATTTTTATATCTGGAAATTTTTTCTTTAATACTTCTCCTATTCCAGTAATATGTCCTCCTGTTCCAACCCCAGTAACAAAATAATCTATTCCATCAGGAAAAGAATCTATAATTTCCTTTGATGTAATACTCTTATGGATATTTGTATTCGATAAATTTTCAAATTGTTTTGGCATCCAAGAATTAGGAATTTCATGTACCAATTCTTCTGCTTTTTTAATGGCTCCTTTCATTCCTTTTTCTCTAGGAGTAAGTACTAATTTTGCTCCAAAAATAGAAAAAATTTTTCTTCTTTCTATACTCATAGATTCCGGCATTACTAAAATAAGGCTATATCCTTTTACAGTGGAAACCATAGCTAATCCAACTCCAGTATTTCCAGAAGTAGGCTCAATGATTACCTCTCCTTTTTTTTTAAGAATTCCTTTTTTTTCTGCATCTTCTATCATTGATAACGCAATTCTATCTTTAATACTCCCTCCAGGATTATTCCTTTCTAATTTCATCCAAACTTTATGAAATGGATATAAACGACGAAGAAGTACATGGGGTGTATTTCCAATAGTTTGCAATATACTCTCTACTTTCATCTTTTTTTTTATATAGTTATTTTTTTTTTCTGAGAAGAACTGTTATTACGAATTTTAATCTCACTAGTTTGAGAAACTATTGAAAAAGGAGGAATACTATGAGTTATCCATACGTTCCCTCCAAGTATACTATCATGACCAACTACTGTATCTCCTCCCAAAATTGTTGCACCAGCATAAATAGTTACTTGATCCTCTATAGTAGGATGACGTTTTTGATCCCTCAACTTTTTATCTACATAAATAGCTCCTAAAGTAACTCCTTGATATATTTTTACCCTATTTCCTATTTTTGTACTAGAACCAATCACTATTCCTGTTCCATGATCAATAGCAAAATATTTTCCTATTTCTGCAGAAGCATGAATGTCGACTCCTGTTTTACTATGAGCATATTCTGTAATCAATCTTGGAAGAATTGGAATCTTTAGTACCCATAATTGATGAGCTATTCGGTATAATGCAGTAGCAAAAAAACCAGGATAGGATAAAAAAATTTCCTCTATTACTGTTGCAGCAGGATCAAAATCTAATATAGCATTAGCATCCATAATTAATGTTTGATAAATATTGGGAATTTTATCAAAAAAATTTTCTACAAATTTTTTTGACTCCCTTTTTTCAAGATTAAAATCAAGAAGAATACAATACAATTTTTGTTGTAATTTTTTATAATTTACTTTTAATGAATCAATCTTTTCTAAAAGACCTTGATCAGGTGTAAAAAGAAGATGAAATAATTCCTCTACAAATTTTTCGGATGTATTTTTGTTAGGAAATGGATTTTTCCATTTTCTTTTATTATCTTCAAATAATCTCTTCAAAAAATCCTTATTAGACATTTTACAAGTTTTTTTTATTCATTGAATCATACAAGCAGCTACTGTAGAATAGCTTATTTCATCTATTAAAATAGAAGCTCCGTTTTCTTTTATTTTTCTATAAGGGTCATGTGGAATAGGTTTGGATGTATGAATCCTAACTTTCACTAAATCATTTAATCCTGCATTTTTAGGATACTTTTCCCTTTTCAAAGTATTCACATCTATACGATAAATGATATCTTTAATCAAAATTGGAACTTGAAGACTATGAATTTGAAATAAATATTTATTTCCTCGTTTCAATAAACTGTTTTCCATCCAACAAAGAATAGCATCAAATTCTTTAGAAACTATAGGTAAATCATCACTATTTTTTTTTACAAATAAATCTCCACGAGAAATATCCATTTCATCCTCTAAATATATAATAATGTTCTGAGGTGCAAATCCCTCTTTAATTTTTTTTCCATTCATTTTTATACATCTAATTTTTGTATAAAATTTATGAGGATAAACAATTATATCATCTCCTTCCCTATAAATTCCACTAATAATTTTTCCAGCATATCCACGATCCACTTTATGAAGACTACTACATTTGGAACGAATGATATATTGGACTGGAAATCTAGATGGTTCCAAATAAGGTTCTTTATGAATAACAATATTTTCCAATAAAGAAAGAAGACTAGGACCAGTATACCATTTCATATTAGAAGATTGATCCACTACATTATCTCCATTTTTTGCACTTATTGGTATTGTATCTATATTCTTTAATCCTACTCTACAAGCTGTAACTTTATATTGACTAATAATAGCTTTATATATTCTAAAATCATAATTAATCAAATCCATTTTATTAATGGCTAAAATAATTTTTTGAAAATTAAGTAATCCAAGAATTAGAGAATGTCTTTGTATTTGTTCTACTACACCATAACGTGCATCAATCAACACAATTGCTAAATCGGCATGAGACGCTCCTGTTAACATATTTCTAGTATATTGAAAATGACCAGGAGTATCGGCTATAATAAATTTCCTTTTAGATGTAGAAAAATATTTATAAGCTACATCAATAGTTATTCCTTGTTCTCTTTCAGCTCGTAATCCATCCGTTAATAACGAAAAATCTATTTTATTTCCTCCATATCTTCTTATACTACTCTTTTCCGTTATTGTAGATAATTCATCCATAAGTATAGAATCACTATCATATAACAAACGTCCTATTAGAGTACTTTTTCCATTATCTACACTTCCGGATGTAATAAATCTCAAAGTATCCATGATATGAATTGAATTTAAAAGTATCCTTGTTTTTTTCGGTCTTCCATAGATGTTTCAGATAATGTATCATCAATTCTTGTTTGACCTCTCTCACTTATTTTTGTATCCAAAAGTTCCTGAATGATTTCTTCTACATTTTTAGCATTTGATTCTATAGCAGCTGTACAAGTCATATCTCCTATAGTACGATAACGTAAATTTTTTATATGAACTAGCTCATTTGGATTAGCCTTAATTAATTTAGATAAAGCAATCCACTTCCCTTGGAAATTAATAACTTTTCTTTTGTGTGAAAAATAGATAGAAGGTAATAATATTTTTTCTTTTTGAATATAATTCCAAACATCTAATTCTGTCCAATTACTAATAGGAAAAACTCGCATATTTTCTCCTTTATGTATTTTTCCATTATAAATATTCCATAATTCAGGTCTTTGTAATCTTGGTTCCCAACTTCCAAATTCATTTCTAATAGAAAATATTCTTTCTTTAGATCTTGCTTTTTCTTCATCTCTACGACCTCCACCAATACAAGCATCGAATTGAAATTCTTCAATTGTATCTATAAGAGTATATGATTGTAAAATATTTCTATTAGGAAATCTTCCTTTAGGTTCAGATAAATTTCTACGTAAAATAGTATCCTCTACTTTGCGTATAATAATTTTTTCTCTTATTTTTTTTACAAAAAAATCTCTAAATTCCAATGTTTCAGGAAAATTATATCCAGTATCTATATGTACCAAAGTAAAAGGAAATTCTCCTGGTTTAAATGCCTTTAAAGCTAAATGAACTAATAAAACAGAATCTTTTCCTCCAGAAAATAATAAAGCAGGTCTATCAAATTGCCCTGCTGTCTCTCTATAAATATGGATGGTTTCTGATTCTAATTGTTCCAAATAATTTAAACGATAATTTTTCATAATTCATTATACATATGTATCCATTTGATATCCTATATCATTTTTTATTTTTTTTTAAATGTAATCCACATTCTTTTTTTACCGAATCGTTCTCCCAATACCAACGACCACTACGATAATTCTCCCCATGCTTAACCGAACGAGTACATGGAGCACATCCTATACTGAAATATCCCTTATTATATAAATGATTATAAGGAATATTATATTTTTTAATAATTTTTTCTATTTTTTCTAATTTCCAATCAAGAAGTGGATGGAACTTAATCAATTGATTGCTATCATCCCATTCTAAATGATTTAAATTTTTTCTTTCCATAGAATGTTCTGAACGTAGTCCAGTTATCCAAACGGAATTTCCTTTTAAAGCCCTTCTTAAGGGTTCCACTTTTCGTAAAAAACAGCATTTCATTCTATCCTGAACACTCGCATAAAATGAATTAGGCCCTTTTTTTGATAAAAATTTTTCCAATTTATTCGTATCTGGATAATAAGCAGTAATGGAATAATTATAAAACTTATTTGTATCTGACCAAACTTTATAAGTTTCTTCAAAAATTCTTCCTGTATCCAAAGTAAATATTTTTATAGGAATATTTTCATGTAGAATAAAATGAGAAATTAATTGATCTTCAATATTAAAACTTGTAGAAAAAACTATTTCTCCCGGAAATATTTCTGAAAGATTTCTTAATTTTTCTTCTATGGAAGAGGATTCTATTCTTCTCGAAAGATCAGATATATTTATGCATTTTTCATTTTTATTCATTCCCATTCCATTATGGTAGAAAACCCTTAACGTAGATCAAAACGACAAATATAAGAATTTCTTTTATTAAAATTTCATTACAAAATGAATATTTTTTTATTAGAAACATGTAATATTATTAATTAACAAATTAACAACGATATAAAACAATTAATATGAAGAAAATAAAAGTAACCAATCCTATAGTAGAAATGGATGGAGATGAAATGGCTAGAATCATATGGAATCTTATTAAAAAATATTTAATATTTCCTTATTTAGACATGAAAATTATTTATTTTGATCTTTGTTTAAAAAACAGAGATTTTACAGAAGATAAAATTACTATAGAGGCAGCTAAAGCAATAAAAAAATACAATGTTGGAATTAAATGCGCAACAATTACACCCGATCAAGAAAGAATGAAAGAATTTCATTTAAAAAAAATGTGGAAATCTCCAAATGGAACAATACGAAATATTATTGATGGTACAATTTTTAGAGAACCTATCTTAGTTAAAAATATCCCTATCCCAATTAAAAATTGGAAAAATCCTATATGTATAGCCCGTCATGCAAACGCAGATCAATACAACGCAATAGATTTTATTATTAAAAAAAAAGGAAGATTATATCTTTATTTTATTCCAGATAATAATGAAAAAAAAGATTTTCAAAAATATGAAATACATCACTTTACGGAACCAGGTATAGCTATTGGAATGTACAATACAGATGAATCTATATACAGATTTGCACGTTCTTGTTTCAATTATTCTATTTACAAAAAATGGCCTCTTTTTCTTTCTACAAAGAATACTATTCTAAAAACATACGATGGGAGATACAAAGATATTTTTCATGATTTATACCAAAAAGAATTTCTCCCAATATTTGAAAAACTTAAAATTACTTATGAACATCGTTTGATTGATGATATGGTGGCATATGCTATAAAATCTAATGGAGGATTTGTCTGGGCTTGTAAAAATTATGATGGAGATGTACAATCGGATGCTATAGCTCAAGGATTTGGATCTATAGGAATGATGACTTCTATATTGATTACTCCAGATGGAAAAACTTTAGAATCTGAAGCCGCGCATGGAACAATTACTAAACATTATAGATTGCATCAAAAAGGAAAAATAACATCCACCAATCCTATTGCTTCTATTTTTGCTTGGACTCGTGGCCTTAAACATAGAGCTTTTTTAGACAAAAATTATCCACTAAAAAATTTCTCAGAAAAATTGGAAAAAAGTTGTCTAGAAGTTATAGAATCAGGAAAAATGACTAAAGATTTATTCAAGCTGATTTATGGATCCAATGACATTAAAAACAGTAAAAATAAATACTTAGATACGGAATCTTTTTTTCATGAATTAAAATTAAATTTTGAAAAAAAAACCAAAAATAGAGAAATAGATAATTGAATATTTTTTGATATTATTTACTATTATTCGATTTATTATTTCTTTTATTTTCAATTTTCCCAAATAATTTTCTATAAAATGTTCTACAAAAAAAACATTTTTTGGTTTATAAAACCTTTTTTTTTCAATAAAAATTGATTTAGGAATCCTAACAGTAAAAGTAGGTCCTTCAATAATTAATATTATTCTTTCTCCTAATATTGTATCTGGAATGGAAGAAACAAAAAATCTTCGACGATGAGGAATAAATGGAAAAATTTCTTTTTCCACTAATTCAGGAATTATTTTAATTCCTCCACTATTAATAACATGATCAAATCTTCCTATCCAATTAAATCTATTTTCAGAAATAAGATGAACAATATCATTAGTTTGAATAAGAGTATCCATACAATATGGATAAAATATCCTTAAACAATTTCTATTATCTATACCGATAGAAACATCTTTTAACGATTCATAATAATCAGTCTTGTCTAATCCGTTAATTTTTTTTAAAGCTATATGGCCTAGTGTTTCTGTCATTCCATAAGTAGAATAACAAATAGTTGAAATATTTTGCAATTTTTTTTCTAAATATTTAGAAATAGGCGCTCCTCCTATCAAAAGAATTCTTATTCTTTCCAAATTTTTTAAACTATAATAAACTTGTATAGGGACCATGGATACAATATCAAAATAACCTTTTATATTCCTTAAAGGATTAGATGATGGAGGAATACAATAAATATTCCATCGAAATATAATAGCACGAATTAAAAACATTTTGGATGCTATAGATTCCGGATGCAAACATAAAAGACCTTTAATTCCACTGCTTGTTATATTTAATAAATATGCTGTTCTTTTCGCACATTCATACATATATTCTTTTTTAAAAAAAATTCTTTTAGGAATTCCTGTTGTTCCAGAAGTAGAAACTTTCAATATAGATTTACTCTCATTTTTCCAATCATTTAAAAACGAAAGAATGGTTTCTTGCCATTGATATAAAGGATGACCTTTAACAACTAAATGATCAGATATTCTTTTTGATTGAAAATCAATACGTATTCCTAAATAATCTTCTTTAAATCCCATATCCTTAAAGGATCGTACCAAATATGACCTTTTTTTATGTGTAAAGGAGAAAAAAAATCGTTATAAAAATATCCTGTATTTAATCCATGAATTCCTTGATCTTTTTTTTTCCCCATCTTAAAAATCCATTGTGATATAGCATTGATTCCTATTTTGCTCTCTAATGAAGAACTAATCCACCATCCTATTTTTCTTTTATTAGCTTCCATTATCCATTCTTTAGATCCTAAAAAACCTCCACATACACTAGGCTTTAATACTATGTACTTGGGAATAATAAAATCCAATAAACTTTTTTTTAATTTTAATTCTCGAATTCCTATTAATTCTTCATCCAATGCTATTGGTAATTTTGATTCTTTACATAGTTTAGATATATCTTTCCAATTTCCGTTTTTTATAGGTTGTTCTATAGAATGAACAATATTTATATCGTAAAGTTTATTGATACAAAATAAAGCTTCTTCTTTTTTTTTGAAAGTTCCATTAGCATCAACACGTATTTTTATATGTGGATGTTTTTTTTTTATTTCTTTCAAAACTAAATATTGATAAGAAAAAAATTTTTGGCTTATTTTCATTTTAATGAATGAAAAACCTTTAGAAATTTCTTTTTCTATTTTCTTTATTCCAATTTCTGTCTTTTTAAAAGAGTGTAACCATATTATACTATTGATAGGAATACCCAATTTTCCTTCGATAAACTCAGAATTATACAATATAGGAAAATTATTTTTTAACCCCAAGAATGCCTGTTCCAATCCAAATAAAATGGATGAATAAGAAATATATGGATGATAATAAGAAAATTCTGTTTTCTTCATGGTATTGATTTTTTTAGAAAGTATACGAAGTTCTCTTTCGTATTCCTCTAAATTTCGGGAAACATCCACATCCAATAAAGGATTACATTCTCCAATTCCTATTTTATCTTCTTTTTTTAAAATAAAAAACCAAACTATACTATAACGGAATATTCTTTTAGAATTCTTTACTTCTTGTTTAAAAAAAAACTTATGTTGTCTTAAGGTCGATTTTATCGTCATAAATAGATATAACTTCTCCAATTTTTAATAAAAAAAGTTCTTTTTCATTTTCTAAAAATTTTTTCTCCGCCTTTTTTTGATCAATTTGAATTGAATCAAAAGTATTATAATGGACTCCTAATATTTTATCACATCCTAAAAAATTAGAAGCTAAAATAGCTTCTTCAACATCCATAGTATAAACTCCTCCTATGGGTAATACAGCCATTTTTAACTTTCCAAATTTAGGAATAAGACTCATTTCATATGTTAAGGAAGTATCCCCTGATAAATAAATATTTCCTTCATCTGTATGGAAAAGAAAACCTCCAGGATTTCCTCCATAAGATCCATCGTTAAAAACGCTAGAATGAGCGGCCCAAATGTATTTCAATTTTCCAAAAGGAAAAGAAATGAAAGATCCATAATTCATTCCATAGGTTTTCAATCTCTTTTTTTGATCAAAATAATTAGATATTTCATAATTCGATATGATTAAAGAATCAAATTTTTTTGCGAAAAATTCAACATCACATACATGATCATAATGTGCATGGGTTAATAAAATGTAATCTATCCTTTCAAAATTACCAAAATTTCGGATATATTTATTCCACAATAATGGATTATTTTTTATGATGGGATTTTCAGAAAAGAATGGATCAATCAATAGAAAAAATCCATGTATTTCTAACATACAAGTACTGTGAGTAAGAAAAGTAATTTTCATTTTTATTTTATTTGTGCTCCAATTCCTATGCTCATAGAGTATAAAAAAGTTAAGTGTATTAATCTTTTCAACTCTGAATTAAAACATTCTGGATTCTCTATAGAAATAATTCTTTTTAAATGCCGTATAAAAAAAGGAATATTCAATATAAAGAATAACCATTTATAAATGTTCTTATAATCATTTAATATATTAAAAAATATGCCTAATACTATAGATATTATAATAGAAAAAATATGATATAATTTTGCATATTTGATGCCCAATATACCTGCAACAGTATATTTCCCATTTTTATAATCGTTCTTTATATCTCTCATGTTATTAATATTCAAAACAGAAAGACTCAACAATCCTATTGATAAAGATAAAAGAAATATATCCAAAGAAAAAACTTTAGTATATAAAAAATAGCTCCCTCCTACAGAAACTAAACCAAAAAATATAAAAACAGAAAGATCTCCCATTCCTAGATATCCATAAGGATAGGGACCTACACTATATTTAATAGAACTATATATACAAACAAAAATTCCTATGAAATAAAAAAAAAAAAAAAAAAAATTATTCAATTCAATTGATCTATAAATTAATAAAAGACCAGAACAAAAAGATAAAATAGATAATATATTTATTGCTTTCTTCATTGCAAATATAGAAATTAAACCGCTTTGAATAGTTCTTTTTGGTCCAATACGTTGATAATTATCTACTCCTTTTATACTATCTCCATAATCATTAGAAAAATTGGCCAATACTTGTAAGAATATAGAAGTTATAATACATAATAAATAAGTATAAAAATCTCCATATCCTTTGGATATAGAAATTAAATAACTTAAAGTTATTCCAGAAAAAGATAAAAGCAAAGTTTGAGAACGTACGGCACAAAACCAATATTTTAATCTCATAAAAATTTGGTAAATTTCCTAAAATTTGGATTTCTTTTTTCTAAAAAAGCTTTCTTTCCTTCTTGAGATTCTTCCATCAAATAAAACATTAAAGTAGCATCTCCTGCTAATTGCATTAATCCATGTTGTCCATCTAATTCTGCATTTAAACAACGTTTAATCATTCTTAAAGACATAGGACTTCTTTTTTGTATGATTTTACACCATTCTATAGTAGTTTTTTCTAATTCTTTTAGAGGTACTATTTTATTGATTAACCCCATTTGTAAGGCTTCATATGCAGAGTATTCTTTACACAAAAACCACATTTCTCTTGTTTTTTTTTGACCAATATGACGTGCTAAATAAGAAGCTCCAAAACCTCCATCAAAAGATCCTACTTTTGGTCCTACTTGACTAAAAATAGCATTATCAGATGCAATAGTTAAATCACAAACTACATGTAAAACATGTCCTCCACCTACAGAAAATCCATTAACCATTGCAATAACTGGTTTAGGTATCTCTCTGATTTTTTTATAAAAATCCAAAATATTTAATCTAGGAAGACCATCTTTTCCTAAGTATCCACCAAGTCCTCGTGTTTTTTGATCTCCTCCAGAACAAAAAGATTTTTTCCCGGATCCGGTTATAATCAATACATCTATATCTCTTCTTTCACGACATATATCTATAGCATCAATCATTTCTTTCACAGTTTCTACGCGAAAAGCATTGAAACATTCAGGTCTATTTATTACTATTTTAGATATTCCTTTCCAAAAATAAAATAAAATATCCTCATATTTTTTAATAGAAATCCAATCTATTGTAGAGTTCATGATAAAATAAATTCAAATTGATGTTTATTTTTACAAAATAACAAAAAAAATACTTTTCTTAAGTATGTTATATGTATCGTAATTTTTTTGCAGTATTTATGGGAATATTAGTTAGTATAACTGAAATACTTTATTCTATTCAATGGATAAAAAAGTGGTTTAAAAGTATACAATTTGTTCCATTGAAAAATTTACAGTATGTATTCGTTCATGCACCTTCTGAATTTTTTATAACCTTATTTTTTTTCTATGTTTTTAGTGCTTTATCGGGAGGATTTACAACTGCTTTTTTCGTACAAAACGCTAAAAAAGCTTATGCAGTATTAACTGGTACCATTCTTTTTTTCCTTGCTTTTATTCACATATTTTTCTACACATTTCCATTATGGTTTGAAATAATGATTCTTCCTATTTTCTTCCCTTTTTCATATTTAGGAGGAGAATTCATAGAATTATTACAGAGAAAAAAATGGATCGATTAATAATAAATAGATAAAACCAGTTAAATATCCTATTAAAGCCAACCAACTAATTTTTTTTAAATACCAAAAAAAATCTATTTTTTCCATTCCCATTGCTGTTATACCAGAGGATGATCCTATAAGAAAAATACTCCCTCCCGTTCCAGATATATAAGTTATAAAATGCCAAAATTCATGATCTATAGGATAAGAAAACATAGCTATAACAGCTGCAACTAAAGGAACATTATCTATAACAGAAGATATTAATCCAAATATAAATGTTGTTATTTTCCATGAAGTAACTGTATGATTAATCCAATAAGATAAATTGTATAATATACCTAAAGATTCTAAAGAAGAAATAGAGAGTAGTATTCCTAAAAAAAATAAAATACTAGAAAAATCTAGTTTTTTAAATACCTTATTCATAGAAAAATGATTCTTATAATAAATATTAGTTATCAGACAAAGAATTCCAAAAGAAAACATCATTCCCATATATGGAGGTATACCAGTTATGGTCTTAAAAAGAGGAACCAATAACATAAGGAATAAACCAATCTTTAACATCCATAAACCTTTTTTAAAATCTTTTTTAGATAATTCAATTTTTTTCATTGTAATATATCCATCAAAAATCGGTATTAATGAACCTATAAAAGTGGAAATACACATACATAAAACAGATGGAATGAATATTTTTTTAACAAGATTAATAGTAGTTACTTTATTCGTAATCCATAACATTGTAGTAGTTATATCTCCTATAGGAGACCAAACTCCTCCTGCATTAGCAGATATAATAATCAATCCTAAATAATACCAACGTTCTTTATAATCAACTATAATTTTTTTTAAAATAGTAATTATAATTATAGTAGCTGTAAGATTATCTATAATAGCAGATAATAAAAAGGATAATAAACTTATTATCCATAAGAACTTACGTTTCGTATTCGTATTGGAATAAAATAAAACTCTTAGAGCTTCAAATCCATAATACATGTCCATAATAGAAATCATAGACATAGCCCCAACAAGAAAAAAAACAATTTCAGAAGCTTTTCCTAAATGAATCAATAATAAATGATAAGGATCTTTACATTTAATTAAATATCTATTAGATAATTCAAAAACAGGTATATTCCAAAACATAATCAAGGACCAACAAATAGTAGCCATAAGAATAGATGGAATTACCTTATTTATGGATACAAAATCTTCAATGGTAATAAATAAATACCCAATGATAAAAACTAAAATTATCATTGATTCCATAGTTTCATAGAATAAAAAATTTATGTAACCATATCAACCTCTTTCTCTTTTATTTTATAACCCATCCTGGATAATAAGAATTATTTCCAAGAATATCTTCAATACGTAATAATTGATTGTATTTTGAAGTTCGTTCAGAACGACATAGAGAACCTGTTTTAATTTGTTCTATATTGAAGGCTACAGAAAAATCGGCTATGAAAGAATCTTCTGTATCTCCAGAACGATGAGAAATGATATTATTATAACCATTTTTTTTTGCTAAATAGATGGTTTCTATGGTTTCTGTCAGTGTCCCTACTTGATTAAGTTTTATAAGTATAGAATTAGCTATCCCTTCTTTTATCCCTTTATTTAACCTATTCACCTGTGTAACAAAAAGATCATCTCCTACTAATTGGACTTCTTTTCCTAATTCGTTAGTCAACAATTTCCATCCTTCCCAATCATTTTGATCCATTCCATCTTCTATGGATACAATTGGATAACGTTTGGTTAAATAAGACAAGTAATTCACATGTTCTTCTTTAGATTTTATATTTTCTTGTTTACTTTTTTTTTCAAAAAAAGAATAATTATACTTATCATTTTGATAAAATTCAGAAGCCGCACAATCTAAAGCAATTCCTATTTCATCATAAGGTTCATAATTGGCTATATGTATAGCTTCCAAAATATTATCTAAAACTACTTCAATATTCTTAAAGTTAGAAGAAAAACCTCCTTCATCACCTACGTTAGTAGATAAACCTTTTTCGGATAAAATCTTTTTTAGTTGATAAAAAACTTTATAACCCATTTGAATAGATTCAAAAAAAGTATTTGCCGTAATGGGGACTATCATAAATTCTTGAAATGCTATAGAAGTATCCGAATGTCTTCCTCCATTGACAATATTTATTAAAGGAACTGGAAGCCAATGAGCATATATTCCTCCTATATATTTATAAAGAGGAATATTTAATTCTTTTGCCGCAGCTTTTGTTGTAGCCAAAGAAATCCCTAAGGTAGCATTAGATCCTAATCTTCTTTTATTTTTTGTTCCGTCTAAATCTAATATTAATTGATCAATAAGTAATTGATCCATTACCGATTTTCCAATCAATTCAGGAGCAATAATATTATTTACATTTTGAACAGCTTTTAAAACTCCATTTCCTAAAAATTCTTTTCCTCCATCTCGTAATTCAATTGCTTCATTTTTCCCTTTTGAAGCTCCCGATGGAACAGAAAAACGTCCTAATATATTATTTTCTGTGATGACATCTACTTCTACAGTAGGATTCCCTCTAGAATCCAATATTTGTCTAGCCTGAATATTTTTAATCTTACTCATTAATCTATCTGTTTGATCCCCTTTTTTTTTCCACGTCTTACCATCTTTTTCTTATTATAAATATTATTAAAATCTACTAATTCAATAAGAGACCATTTTGCCCTATCTCCAAAACGAAATCCTATCTTTATAATTCTTGTATATCCACCAGGACGTTCACGCACTTTTTTGAAAGAATCTTCAAAAAGTTCTGATACCGCGGCTTTGTCTCTCAATAAAGAAAATATATTTCTTTTTGAATGAATTGTGTCTATTTTTGATTTTCTTATAATAGGTTCAATATATTTTCTTAAAGCTTTTGATTTTGCGAGAGTAGTAAAAATTTTTTTCTTTTTAATCAAAGAAGAAGATAAATTAGATAATATAGCCCTCCTATGTCCAAACTTTCTTCCTAAATGATTATTTTTTTTTCTATGATTCATACTCTATTAATAAAATCTATTTATTGTATTCTGAAATATCCATTCCAAAATATAATCCTTTTTCTTTCATTCTACTCTCCAATTCTTCCAATGATTTTTTTCCAAAATTCCTCATTTTTAAAATATTGGATCTATTAGACCTTACCAAATCTTCTATAGTTCGTATAGATGCAGATGTTAAACAATTTTTTGTACGTACAGATAAATCCATATCGTTTAATTTAGATTTTAATAATGTACGCATACGCAAGAAATCTTCATCATATTTTTTTTCTGTACTAATTTTCTCGGATTCTTTTTTTCCAATCTTCCCATAAGAAAAAATAGAAAAATATTGAATCAAAATTTTAGAAGCTTCCATTAAAGCCTTTTTTGGACAAATAGATCCATCTGTTTTTATTTCCAATGAAAGATTTTCAAAATCAGTCTGTTGACCAACACGACAATTCTCTATCGTGTATTTAACATTTTTAATAGGAGTATAAATAGAATCTATTGGAATATTTCCAATTAAATCTTCATTATTCTTTTTATTTTCTTCTGCAGGAACATAACCTCTTCCTTCTTCTATAGTGAAACTCATTTCCAATGGAATAGATTTTTCCTTATTGCAAATAACCAAATCCGTATTCAAAATTTTAAAACTAGAAATAAATTTATTGAAAATCTTTCCAGTAACTTGCTCTTCCTCTTTAATGCAAACATTAACTATTTCTTTAGTTATTCCAGGTATTTTTCGTTTTAAACGAATTTTTTTTAAATTTAAAATGATTTCAGTAACATCTTCTACTACACCTTCTATAGTAGAAAATTCATATTGAACTCCTTTAATTCTAATAGAAGTAATAGCAAATCCTCTCAACGAACCCAAAAGTACTCTTCTCAAAGCATTTCCTAATGTAAGACCATAACCGGGTTCTAACGGTTTTAAATGGAAAAGACCTTTATTTTCTGAAAATTCAGAAACCGTAATTTTATCAGGTTTAACAAAATCTAGAATAGCCATATTCTTTATCTATTTTGAATAAAATTCCACAATTAACTGTTCTTTAATATTTTCGGGTATTTGTGTTCTTTTTGGCATCATTCTAAATATTCCAACCATCTTCTTCTCATCTAAAATCAACCATTCTACTAATGAACTTATTTTTTTTATAGATTCTAATATCACTGGATGATTTTTAGATTTTTCTCTTATTCCAATTTTATCTCCAGGTTTCAATCTAAAAGAAGGAATGTTAACAATATGATCATTCACAACAACATGTCTATGAGAAACAATTTGACGAGCAGAAGATCTAGATGGAGCAAATTTTAATCGGAAAACAATATTATCAAGACGGGATTCACATGCTTGCAATATTAATTCTCCAGTAATTCCCTTTTTTCTTGAAGATTCAGTGAACAATCTTTTAAACTGACGTTCTAATATTCCATAAGTATATTTAGCCCTTTGCTTTTCCGATAATTGAACAAAATATTCAGAACGTTTTCCCCTACGACGATTATTTCCATGTTGTCCAGATGGATATTTTCTCCTTTCAAAATATTTATCTTCTCCGTATACACATTCTCCAAATTTACGGGAAATTTTTGTTTTTGGTCCTATATATTTAGCCATAATTAATATTTTAAACCTTTAAACCCTCCTTCTTTTAGGAGGACGACAACCATTATGAGGTAAAGGAGTGATATCTTTTATTAAAGTTACCACAATTCCAGAATTACTTAAAGCTCGTATTGCAGCATCTCTCCCTGCTCCAGGTCCCTTCACCTTTACTTCAACCTTTTTTATTCCTGCATTCAATCCTTTTTTTGCAACATCTTCTGCAGCCATTTGAGCCGCATAAGGAGTATTTTTTTTAGATCCCTTAAAATTCATTTTTCCAGCAGATGACCATGCTACTACTTCTCCTTTCTTATTCGTCAATGTAATAATAATATTATTAAATGTAGATTGAATATGAGCCTCTCCTAACGAATCTACTATTACTGATTTTTTTTTATTATCAGACTTTCCCATATTACTTGATTGTTTTTTTCTTATTGGCTACAGTTTTTTTTCTACCTTTTCTAGTTCTACAATTATTTTTAGTTTTTTGTCCTCTTAAAGGCAAACCTCTCCTATGCCTAGTCCCCCTATAACATCCGATATCCATTAATCGTTTAATGCTTAATTGTATTTCTGACCTTAATTCTCCTTCAATTTTTATATTATCAGATATGTACTTCCTTATTTTACTAATATCTTCATCCGACCAATCCTCAACTTTTATATTCTCATCAATCCCTACACAAGATAAAATCTTTCTTGAAAGACTTTTACTAATTCCATACAAATACGTAAGTCCAATAACTCCTCTCTTTGATTTGGGAATATCTACACCCGAGATTCTAGCTGACATTCAATATAATCTTTATTATTCTTCAACCTTGTTTTTGTTTGAATCTAGGATTTTTTTTATTGATAATGCGTAAACGTCCTTTTCTTCTAATTATTTTACAATCACTAGTTCTCTTTTTTAAAGAAGTCCTTACTTTCATATTAATATCTATAGGTGATTCTTCCTCTTTTTAAATCATAGGAAGACATTTCTAATCTAACTTTATCTCCAGGTAATATTTTTATGTAATGCATTCTCATTTTACCTGAAATATGAGCTTTAACAATACATCCATTCTCCAATTCCACACGGAATATAGCATTCGGTGCGGATTCTAAAATTGTTCCATCTACTTCTATATGCTTTTGTTTAGCCATAATATAATAAATTATTTTAAGACAAACAATATACAAATTTATTTCTTCCTACTAAACGTGTATCTTCCACTACTATGAGTCTTCATCATCATCAAATCGTCGTAATAATAATTTAATAAATATATATCTACTTGTTGTATGATATCTAAAATAACTCCAACTATAATTAATAATGAAGTTCCTCCATAAAATAAGGAAAAATTTTGAGTAATACCAAGACGAAAAACTATAGATGGAAGTATAGCAATTATGGCTAATAATATAGAACCAGGAAGTGTTATTTTGGACAGAATAGAGTCTATATATTCTGCAGTTTCTTTTCCTGGTCTTATTCTTGGTATATGTCCTCCATTTCTTTTTAAATCATCTGCTATCTGATTTACTGGTATGGTAATAGCAGTATAAAAAAAAGTAAAGATTATCACTAATATAGAGAAAGTTAAATTATACCATAAACCATAAACATCTTGAAAAAGATGAAAAAAATTTTTTACTTTTTCATTATGAACATAATCAGAAAAAGTTAATGGAAAAAGCATAATTGCTTGAGAAAAAATAATAGGCATTACCCCTGCTGCAGTCATTTTTAATGGAATATATTGATGCTTTTTATTCTGAATAAATTCAGAACTATATCCCAAAGATTTATAATGGGAAACATATTGCACAGGAATTTTTCTAATGGCTTGGATAATTACAATAGAAAAAAGTATAACCAATAACCATAAAAAAAATTCAAGTAATAAAAAAATTAAACCTCCATTTCCAATTTTCAATTTATTAAAAATTTCCTTGAATACAGCATCTGGGAAACGAGCTATAATACCAGACATGATAATTAAAGAAATTCCATTTCCTATTCCTTCATCTGTAATCTTATCACCTAACCAAATAGTAAATAAAGTTCCAGAGGTTAATATAACTATTCCTATTATCCAAAATAAAGTTCTTCCATAAAAAGTATTGATATCTAGAAGATAGGTATTGGATGAAGAATAGGAAAAAGGAATAAATTGTTGAGTTAAAGAAATGAGGTATAAAGGAGCTTGTATCAAACATATTCCAAGAGTTAGCCATCTTGTAATGAAATTAATTTGCCTTTTTCCATTTTCTCCATCCCTTTGTAATCTTTGTAAATAAGGAATAATGATGCACATTAATTGAATGATAATAGAAGCGGATATATAAGGCATAATACCCAAAGCTAAAATAGATGCACGATTAAAAGCTCCCCCAGTAAAAGAAGAAAGAATTTGCATTAAACCTCTAGAACCTGAATTTATATTTTCCATAAAATCTAGAATACCCAAAGGATTAATCCCTGGAAGAGGAATATATGCTCCAAAACGATAAATCAATAAAAAATTTAAAGTTATTATTATTTTTTTCCTCAATTCTTTGGCATTCCAAATATTATGAAACGTCATTAAAAAATTATTCATTTTCTTTTATGAATAAAGCTTTCCCTCCTGCTTGTTTTATACAATTCATTGCTTTTTTACTAAATTTAGATGCAGTAATTATCAAAGAATGTCGTAATATTTCTTTACCAGCTAAAATCTTGATCGAATCATATTTTTTTACTAAATGATTGTCCAAAAATGTTTTTTTGTTAATAATATTCGATATCTTCTCCTTATCTACTAATTTTTGTAAAGTATCCAAATTCATAACAGAATATTTCTTTCTATGACTATTTTTAAATCCAAATTTAGGAATCCTCCTTTGTATAGGCATTTGACCCCCTTCAAATCCGAATTTTTTAGAATATCCAGAACGAGATTTAGCTCCTTTATGTCCTCTCCCACAAGTACCCCCTTTTCCAGAACCTTGTCCTCTACCCAATCTTAATTTTTTCTTTTTAGATCCTTTCTTTGGTTTCAAAAAATTTAACTTCATAAAAAAGTTATATTTTATCCATTATATACTTTTTCAATAGAAATTCCTCTTAGTCTAGAAATCATTCGTACATCCCTCATATCTCTAAGTGCTTTAATCGTCGCTTTAATCACATTATGGGGATTTGATGATCCCTTGGATTTTGATAATACATTTTTCAATCCAACAGCTTCTAAAACAGCCCTTAAAGCCCCTCCAGCAATAATTCCAGTCCCTTCAGAAGCAGGTTTAATAAGTACACGAGCCCCTCCATACTTAGCTTCTTGTTCGTGAGGAATAGTCCCTCTATATATGCATACCTTACATAAGTTTTTCTTTGCCTGTTCTCCAGCTTTATGAATAGCATCAGAAGCCTCTTTAGATTTTCCAAATCCATATCCTACCATTCCTTTCTCATTTCCTCTAATAACAATAGCACTAAAACTAAAATATCTTCTTCCTTTAGTTACTTTGCATACTCTGGTTACTCCTACTAATTTCTCTTTTAATTCCAATCCTGAATATTTTTAAAAATCCAAACCCATTTCTCTTATTCCCTCTACTAAGGACTTCACTCTACCATGATACAAATATCTCCCCTTATCAAAAACTACTTTTTGTATGTTCAACGTCTTTGCTCTTTGACCTAATAATTTTCCTACTTCATTGGATAATTCTTTTTTTGTTTTTGTACAATTCTTAAATATTTTCTCTCTTGAAGAAGAAGAAACTAAAGTTCTACCAGATAAATCGTCAATTATTTGTACATAAATAGCTTTATTACTCCTAAAAACAGAGATCCTTGGTCTTTTCGGTGTCCCAAATATTTTTTTTAATATTCTTCTTTTTTCCATTTTCCCCTATAGTTTTTAGGCCGATTTACCTTCTTTTCTACGCACTTTTTCTTTTACATATCTTATTCCTTTTCCTTTATAAGGTTCTGGTTTCCTAAACGAACGAATTTTTGCTGCTATCATACCTAAAAGTTGTTTATCATAAGATCTTAAAATAAGAATAGGATTTTTTCCTTTTTCCACTTTTGTTTCTATACAAATCTCTTTAGGAATTTCCATCATAATTTTATGAGAAAAACCTAAATTAAACTCCAATATATCTTCTTTATAATGAGAAACTCTATATCCAATACCTACCAATTCCAATTCTTTTTGAAATCCCTTTGAAACTCCTTTAACCATGTTATCAATTAAAACACGATACAACCCATGCAAAGATTTAGTTCTTTTATCTTCTCTAACTTTTCTTAAATAAAGTTTACTATCTTGGATAATTACTTTTATTTCATCAGAAATATCCTGACTTAAAATTCCCAATCTTCCCTTTATAATAACCTTATTGTCAATAAGGTTTACTTTAACCCCTTCAGGAATAAATATAGGATTTTTTCCAATTCTAGACATAATATTTAATAAACATAACACAATATTTCACCTCCTAATTTTTTCTTTCTTGCTTGTTTATCCGTTATAACACCATAAGAAGTAGAAATAATAGCAATTCCCAATCCATTCAATACACGAGGAAGATTTTTATATTTAGAGTATTTTCTTAATCCTGGCTTACTTATTCTGATTATTTGTTTAATTACAGATATATTTTTACAATATTTTAAAGCAATTTTAATTTTTTTTTTGTTTTCTAATTTATAATCCAAAATATAACCATTTTCTAATAAAACTTTAGAAATTTCTTTTTTTATCTTAGAAAATGGAACTTCTAAAAGTTTATGTTTGACGTAACATGCATTTCTTATTCTAGTTAAAAAATCAGCAATAGGATCAGTATTCATAATAGTTTTACTTTTTACCAACTAGCTTTTTTTACTCCAGGGATAAGTCCTTGAGCAACCATATTTCTAAAAACTATTCTAGATATACCAAATAAACGCATGTATCCTCTACATCTTCCAGTAATGGAACATCTATTTCGTAAACGAACTGGAGAAGCATCTCTAGGTAATTTTTGCAACAATTTATAATTTTTAGATTCTTTCAAAATTTTTCTTTTTCTTGCATATTTCAATACAATTTTTTCTCTTTTTTTTTGTCTTGCCTTTACAGATTCTTTAGCCATTTATTTATCATTTTTTTCAAAAGGTAATCCAAAATAAGATAAAAGAAATAGAGCTTCTATATTTTTTTTTGTAGAAGTCACAAATGTAATATTCATTCCCATATTTTTTTTTATTTGATCGATATCAATTTCTGGATAAATAACTTGTTCAGAAATACCCATATTGTAATTTCCCCATCCATCAAAATTAGTTCTTTTTACTCCATTAAAATCTCTTACTCTAGGTAATGCAATAGTAATAAGTCTTTCCAGAAATTCATACATTCTTGTTCTTCGTAAAGTTACTTTTACTCCTATAGGCATCCCTTTTCTTAATTTAAATCCAGATACATCATGTTTGGAATAACAAAAAATGGCTTTTTGTCCTGCAATAGAAGTGATTTCATTCATAGAATAATCTATAATTTTTTTATCATCCAAAACGGAAGAACCAACTCCTTGATGAACTACTATTTTTTTAAGTCTTGGAACTTCCATAACAGAAGTATATTTAAATTTTTTCATTAAACTCGGAACAATTTTCTCTTCATACAATCTACTTAATCTGGATCTCATTATTTTCTTTTTTTAAATTAGATATATGTATAGGAGCTTCTTTTTCCAGAATATCTCCTTTAGATCTATTTGTATTAGGTTTAACATGTTTTTTAACCATATTTATTCCACGTACAATAGCCTTCTCCTTTTTAGGAAAAACTTTGATAACAATTCCTTTATTTCCTTTATAATTTCCTGATAAAATAGAAACTACATCCCCTTTCTTTATCATAAAAAAAGTTTTTTATAAAACTTCTTGAGCTAAAGAAATAATTTTCATATATTCTTTATCCCTTAATTCTCTTGCTACTGGACCAAAAACTCTAGTCCCTATCATTTCTCCAGATGGATTAATAAGAACACAAGCATTATCATCAAAACTTATATATGAACCATCTTTTCTCCTTGTTTTTTTCTTTGTTCTTATTACTATAGCCTTGGTAATCTGACCCTTTTTAATCATACTTCCACCAGAAATAGCCGTTTTTATTGTAACAACTATAGTATCTCCTAATACAGCATATTTTTTTCCAGAACCACCTAAAACACGAATAATTAAAGCTTCTTTCGCTCCAGTATTATCTGAAACTTTACACCTGGATTCTTGTTGTAACATATTTACTATTTTTTTATAATCGACACCAATCTCCAACATTTATTTTTGCTAATAGGACGAGTCTCCATAATACTAACTATATCACCATTTTTAGATGTATTTCTTTCATCATGAACCATATATTTCTTTTTTTTCAATATACTTTTTCCATAATATTTATGTTTCATTTTTTTTATTTCAGAAACAATAATTGTTTTATTCATTTTATCACTGGTTACTATTCCTACTCTTTCTTTTCTTCTAGGAGCTCTTACACTACTACTACCAAAGTCCTTTTTTTTCTCTTCTTTTATCATTTATTACTTTTTAATTTATTTAATTCAGTTTTCAATTTAGCAATATATTTTCTTAAAAATCTGATCTCTACAGGATTTTTTTTTAAACCAAAAGCATGATCGAATTTCATTCTTCGATAATTTTCTTTTTGTATATTTATATGTGGTTCAATATCCTCTACAGAAAATATCTTTATTTTTGAATATTTTTTCATAATTTTTTTAAAAAATAAATTTTATTTTTATGGGAAGTTTTTGAGAAGCTAATCTTAACGCTTCTTTTGCTACTTTCATATCCACTCCATCTATTTCAAATAATATTCTTCCAGGTTTCACTACGGATACCCAAAATTCTACAGGCCCCTTTCCTTTTCCCATACGAACTTCCTGTGGTTTTTTTGTTGCTGGTTTATCCGGAAAAATATTTATCCACAATTTTCCCTCCCTTTTCATATATCTAGTCGCAGCAATACGAGCTGCTTCTAATTGTTTGGATGAAATCCAAGAAGCTTCCAACGCTTTTATCCCATATAAACCTCTTGAAAGAAAAGTTCCTTTTGCAGAATTCCCACGTATTCGTCCTTTTTGTTTTTTTTTATATTTTGTTTTTTTTGGTTGTAACATACAATTCAAGATTTCTTTTTTCTAAAAGAAGAATATTTTTTAAAACGTAATTTTCTTTGTTGGATGCTAAACAATGGATATAATTCTCTCTTTCCATATATTTCTCCTTTCATGATCCAAACTTTAATTCCTATACTCCCATATACAGTATGAGCTACATCCATATAATAATCAACATCTGCACGAAAAGTACCGAGAGAAATACGTCCTTCTTTATAAGATTCCCTTCTGGCCATTTCAGCTCCATTCAAACGTCCAGAAATTTGTATTTTTATTCCCTTAGCATTCATTCTAATAGCTGATAGTATAGCTAATCTTATTGCTTTTTTATAAGAAATTCTATTTTCCAATTGTCTAACCAAACCTTTAGCTACCAAAGGAGCATCTAATTCAGGACGTTTTACTTCCGATATATTAATTTGAACTTCTTTTTTAGTGAGTCTTTTTAATTCTTTTCTAACTGTATCCACTTCATCTCCTCCCTTTCCTATAACAAGAGCTGGACGTGAAGTTCTAATAGTTATAGTTATAAACTTTAAAGTTCTTTCTATAATAACACGAGATATTATTCCCTTAGGAAAACGTGCTTCTATATATTTTCTAACTTTAGAATCTTCCTGTATTCTGTCTTTATAATTATTACACCAACTTGATTGCCATCCAATAATGATTCCAAGACGATTAATGATTGGATTGGTTTTTTGCCCCATACATATAATTTAATTAATTTCCATTCCTTATTCCTAAAACAACTAGAACATTACTTGACCTCTTTCTAATCCTATGTCCTCTACCTTGAGGAACAGGACGTAATCTTTTTAAAGTTTTTCCTTGATTAACCATAATCTCCTTTATGTATAAGTATTTTTTAGAATCTTCCATATATTTTTGTCTGTAATTAGACAACAAAGAAAGAAGTAATTTTCTTAAATGAATAGTAATTTTATGCTTACTACTGTACTTCAATATATCCAATGATTTTAGAATACTTTTATTTCGAATAATATTAACGACTAATCTCATTTTTCTGGGAGAACTACGTATTCCATTTAAAGAAGCTGAAACAATAGTATCTTTAACAGCATCTTTTTTTATCATAATTTTAATTCTTTGTTTTTAATTTATTTTTTGATCCAGCATGTCCTCTAAAAGTACGAGTAGGCGCAAATTCTCCTAATTTATGTCCAATCATATTTTCTGTGATATAAACATTAATAAATTTTCTTCCATTATGAACTGCAAAAGTTTGTCCTACAAAATCTGGTAAAATAGTGGAAGGCCTTGACCAGGTCTTAATGATAGACTTTTTTTCCAATTTTATATTATTTAAAACCTTATTATATAACTTATGAGAAACAAATGGACCTTTCTTTAAAGATCTTGCCATAAATTAAAAATTTTATTTTTTCCTTCGTTGCAAAATATATCTATCTGAATATTTTTTTCTAGAACGTGTTCTAAATCCTTTAGAAGGGAAACCTTTTCTACTTCTAGGAATTCCACCAGAAGCTTTTCCTTCTCCTCCTCCCATTGGATGATCTACAGGATTCATAGCTACCCCTCTAGTTCTAGGTCTTCTTCCAAAATGACGATTTTTTCCAGCTTTTCCATATGTTTCTGACTGATGATCTGGATTGGAAACTATTCCTATGGTAGCCATACAATTAATCATTACCATTCTCATTTCTCCAGAAGGAAATTTTAAAGTGGCATATTTTCCATTTTTTGCAAATAATTGAGCATAAGCTCCTGCACTTCTTGCTATTTTAGCTCCTTGTCCAGGGATCAACTCTATACAAGAAATATTCGTTCCTAATGGAATTTCACTCAAAAAAGTAGAATCTCCTATATTAAAAGAAATTTTTTTTCCAGAAATAATTTCTTGTCCTATTTTAAATCCATTCATAGCTATGATATATCGTTTTTCTCCATCCTTATAATGTAAAAGAGCTATGAAAGAAGATCGGTTAGGATCATACTCTATAGATTTTATAATTGCAGGAATTCCAAATTTCCTTCTTTTAAAATCAATTATTCTATATTTCCTCTTATGACCACCTCCAAAATAACGCATAGTCATTCTCCCATAATTATTTCTCCCTCCAGATTTACATAATCCCTTTGTCAAAGATTTTTCCGGATAATTATTTGTAATTTGATCATAATTATTGACAATTCTAAAACGTTGACTAGATGTTATTGGTTTTAATTTTTTTATAGACATATAGACATTATCTTTTAAAATAATCAATTTTTTGATTATCTTTCAATTGAACAATTGCTTTCTTCAATCTATTGGTTTTTCCATATAAAAAGCCCTTCTTTGTATATTTAGATTTATCTTTCCTACAAGAAATCATTGTTCGAATACTCTTTACTGAAACCCCAAATATATCACTTATTTCTTTTTTTATCTGTTGTTTATTACTGTTGATACATACAGAAAAAACATAATAAGAATCCTTTTCTTTTATAGAATATTTTTCTGTAATAAAAGGTTTAATTAAAATCATATATAATCTAAATTAATTCATGAAAAGTTCACGAATTCTATTCACTGAACTTTCAGAAAAAATAATATATAAAAAATTCAACAAAGAGTAACAATCTAATTCTTCAACATTCAACAACTTAAATTTTTTTAAATTCCTAGATGATAAATATAAATTTTTATTTTTTATTCCAACTATCATCAATGATTTTTCATCTTTTAAATGTAAAATTCTAAGAAGATTAAAAATAAATTTTGTATTCGGCTTTTCCAATTGAATATCTTCTATCACTCTGACTTTATTTGTTTTTAATTTATATTCTATAATAGTTTTCCTAACCAAATTTCTTGTAGATTTATTTATCTTTTCAAAATAACGTCTAGGACGTGGTCCGAAAACTCTCCCTCCTCCTTTAAATATAGGATTTTTAATATTTCCTTTTCTAGATTCCCCAGTTCCCTTTTGCTTGTGTATTTTCCTAGTACTCCCAGATACCTCTCCTCTTTCCTTAGACTTATGTGTTCCTTGACGTTGTGCGGATAAATATCTCTTTATTTCTAAATAAATAGAATGATCATAAGATTTTTTAGAAAAAAAAGCATCATTGAACTCAACTTTTCGATTGGTCCAATTACCTTTTATATCTAAAATTTTTATTTCCATCTTTTTTTCTTAATCATTAAATATGAATTCTTATTTCCTGGAACTGATCCTTTCAATACCAAAATATTTTTATATTCATCTATTTTTAATATTTCTAAATTTTGAATAGTAATATTTTTTCCTCCCATCCTTCCAGCCATCTTTTTTCCCTTAAAAATACGTGAAGGATCAGATCCTGCCCCAATGGATCCAGGTGCTCTCAAACGATTGTGTTGACCATGACTAGTTTCTCCTACTCCTGAAAATCCATGTCTTTTTACTACACCTTGAAAACCTTTTCCCTTAGAAATACCTTTTACGTCTACTAATTCTCCTTCCATAAAAAAATTTACATTTATTTTATCTCCCAATTGAATAGAATCTTTTCCAAATAAACCTTTAAATTCTAATAATTTTTTCTTTGGAGAAATTCCTGCCTTGTTAAAATGACCTTGTAAGGATTTCGTAGTATGTTTTTTCTTTTTTTCATCCATTCCCAGTTGAATAGAATAATAACCGTCCTTTTTTACTGTTTTTATCTGCACAACATAACACGGTTCTATTCTTATAATAGAACATGGAATATTCTTTCCATCCTTAGAAAAAAAACTTGTCATTCCAAAATTTATTCCTATTAATCCTCCCATCTTTTTTCTTTAGACTTTAATTTCCGCTTCAACTCCACTTGGCAATTCTAATTTCATTAGAGCATCTACTGTTTTAGATGAGGCATTATGGATTTGCAAAAGTCTTTTATGAGTAGGAAGTAAAAATTGTTCTCTTGACTTCTTATTCACATGAGGAGAACGTAAAACTGTGAATATCTTCTTTTCAGTAGGTAATGGAACTGGTCCATTCAACACCACTCCTGTTGGTAAAACAGATTTTACAATTTTCTCAGCAGATTTATCCAATAAATTATAGTCATAAGACTTCAATTTTATTTTTATATCATGACCCATAGTATTATTGTTTTTTCACTTTTTTATTATCAATTTTATTAGAAGAATTTACTCCAATTATATTATCCATTATATTTTTTGGAACTGCATCATAATGAGAAAACTCCATAATAGAAGTTCCTCTTCCAGAAGAAAGTGTACGCAATATTGTTACATATCCAAACATTTCAGATAAAGGAACTAAAGCTTGAATTACTTTTATAGTATTCCGATTTTTCATATTTTGAATAATTCCTCTTCTACGATTTAAATCTCCTATCACATCTCCCATATTTTCTTCTGGGATCATTACCTCTAATTTCATAATTGGTTCTAATAAAATAGGATTAGCCTTCTTTGCCGCTTCTTTAAAACCAAGTTTTCCCGCTATTTCAAAAGATAGTTGATCAGAATCAACAGGATGATAAGATCCATCCAATATCGTAATTTTTGCACTATCTATTTCATATCCAGATAGAGGTCCGTTTTTCATCATGTCTTTACATCCTTTCTCTATGGATGGAATATATTCTTTAGGAACATTTCCACCTCTTATTTTATTGATAAATTCTAAACCTGGTTTTCCGATATTTCCTGGTTCTAATCTAAATAATACATCAGCATATTTACCTCTACCTCCTGTTTGTTTCTTATAAATTTCCCTATGTTCCACTAAATTTGTTAAAGCTTCTTTGTATTCCACTTGAGGTTTTCCTTGATTAACTTCTACTTGAAATTCCCTTTTCATTCTATCTAAAATAATTTCTAAATGCAATTCCCCCATTCCGGAAATAATAGTCTGTCCGGTATAATTATCCGTACGAACTTGAAAAGTAGGATCTTCCTCCATTAATTTAGATAAAGCTAAACTCATTTTATCTATATCTGATTTCAACTTAGGCTCAATAGCTAGACCAATTACCGGATCAGGAAAAGATATATTTTCTAAAAGAATAGGAAATTTTTCATCACACAAAGTGTCTCCTGTTTTAATATCCTTAAACCCTACTACTGCTGCAATATCTCCAGCCCCTATTCTACAAATAGGATTCTGTTTATTAGCATGCATTTGATATATTCTAGAAATACGTTCCTTATTTCCAGATCTAGTATTTAAACTATATGATCCTGAATCAATTTTTCCAGAATATACTCTAAAAAAAGCTAAACGTCCTACAAAAGGATCACTAGCTATTTTAAATGCTAATGCAGAAAATGGTTCCTTTTCACTAGGCTTTCTTCTTTCTATTTTTTGATTAATAGGATTAATCCCTACAATATCTTTAACCTCAAGAGGAGATGGTAAATAACGACATACTGCATCTAACATAGCTTGAACTCCTTTATTTTTAAAAGAAGAACCACATAATACAGGAATCAATTTCATTTCTATCGTATTCCTATGCAAAGAATTTATAATTTCTTCTTCAGAAATAGAAGAATTATCATACAAAAATTTTTCCATAATCTTGTCATCATATTCCGATAAAGATTCTATAATCTTTTCCTGATATTCTTTCACTATCTTTTTCATTTCATATGGAATAGGAATTTCCTGATAAGTCACTCCATAATTCCTATCATCCCACACAATAGCTTTATTGGATATTAAATCCACAACTCCTATAAAATTATCTCCATTTCCTATAGGAATTTGTAATGGAATAGAATTAGCTCCTAACATTTTTTTCATTTGCAAACAAACATCAAAAAAGTCAGCTCCTTGACGATCCATTTTATTGACAAAAGCTATTCTAGGTACATTATATTTATCTGCTTGTCTCCATACTGTTTCTGATTGAGGCTCTACTCCATCTACAGCACTAAATAAAACTACCATCCCATCTAATACTCTTAACGATCGTTCTACTTCTACAGTAAAATCCACATGACCAGGAGTATCTATAATATTTATTTGATATTTTATATTGTTATAATTCCATTCACAACATGTAGCTGCAGAAGTTATAGTTATTCCACGTTCTTGTTCTTGCAACATCCAGTCCATTGTAGCTGCTCCATCATGTACCTCTCCCATTTTATGATTAATTCCTGTATAAAATAAAATTCTTTCTGTAGTTGTAGTTTTCCCTGCATCAATATGTGCTGCTATCCCTATGTTTCTCATAAACCTTAAATCTCTTTCCATATTTTTTTTTCTAAAATCTAAAATGGGAAAATGCTTTATTCGCTTCAGCCATTTTATGAATATTTTCTTTTCTTTTAACTGCTTCTCCTTGTTCTTTAAAAGCATCAAATATTTCAAAAGCTAATTTATTCGACATACTCTTCTCATTTCTAATAGCCGCACAAGATATCAGTAATTTCATTCCTTTTGTTATTTTACTATCGGGAGAAATAATAATAGGAACTTGAATATTAGAACCTCCCATACGACGACTTATCACTTCTACATGAGGCATTACATTTTTTAATCCTACTTTCCATATTTCTAATGCGGATTTTTCCTCTTTTTCCTTGATCTGTTCTATTTTTTTCATAGCATCATAAAATATTTTATATGCTAAATTTTTTTTTCCATTTTTCATTAAATGATTGACAAAACGAGTAACTAAAGAATCATTAAATTTTGGATCAGGAAAATATATCTTTTTTTTCTTCCTTTTTTTTCTCATAACTCTTTTTTTGTTTGTTTTGTTTGAGAATTCTTAGAAATCTTAGATCCATATTTACTTCTACTCTTTTTTCTTCCATTTACTCCAGCCGTATCACGAGCTCCACGTACTATCTTATATTTTACACCTGGTAAATCCTTCACTCTTCCTCCTTTTACTAATACAATAGAATGTTCTTGAAGATTATGCCCTTCTCCAGTTATATAACTGATTACTTCTTTTCCATTAGTGAAACGTACACGGGCTACTTTTCGCATAGCAGAATTTGGTTTCTTCGGAGTAGTAGTATATACTCTCGTACAAACTCCTCTTCGTTGTGGACAAAATCCTAATGCAATAGACTTTCTTTTTTTAGAAACAGAGCTCCTCCCCTTTCTAATTAGTTGTTGTATAGTAGGCATATTTCATTTTTAACGAAAATTTTTCACAACAAATTACAACTAAAATAAGATTAAAAAAAATCAATATTAATTTTTTCATTTTGAAAAGGTTTTTCTTCCAAAGAATGAATATTAAGTTTATCGTAAATATAACGGAAAGTGGAAAGTAAACAAGGAAATCCATTCACAATAGCTACATTGTGCTCAAAATGAGCGGAAAGATCTCTATCTGAAGTTGTAATAGTCCAACCATCTTTGTGAAAATCTACCTCAGATTTTCCTTTATTTACCATAGGTTCTATAGAAAGAACAAAACCTTCTTCTAATTTTATTCCTTTTCCTTTCTCTCCAAAATTAGGAATTTGAGGATCTTCATGCATTTTTTTTCCCAATCCATGACCAACAAGATCTTTTACCACACTATATCCATAATTTTCAATACAGGATTGAATAGAGTAACCTATATCCCCAATAAAATTTCCCTTTTTACATTTGGATAAACCTGCATAAAGAGATTTCTTTGAACAATTAAGAAATCTTTTAACAGTATTCGAAACTATCCCTACTTCGAAAGTATAAGCATGTTCTCCATAAAATCCATTCATATAAACCCCACAATCTATAGACAAAATATCTCCTTCACACAAAGGATTTTGATTAGGGATTCCATGTACCACTTGATAATTTGGAGAAACACATAGAGTATTTGGAAAATCATACAAACCTAAAAAAGCAGGAACACCACCATGATCCCGAATGAAATTCTCAGCAAGATGATCTAAATAAAGAGTATTTATTCCAGGTTTTACTTCTCCAGCTAACATTCCTAATGTTCTTGATGCTAAACAAGCACTTTTCTTTATAAGAATTATTTCCTCAATCGTTTTAACCATTTTTTATTTTTTTTATTATAGAAAAACCACTCATTTCATTAGGTTTAGGTAACTTCATCAATTGAAGAATTGTAGGAGCTACATCCGATAGAGTTGCTTCTTTTCTTAAAAAAATATTTCTCCTATTTTTAAATCTTGGACTCAAAAGAATAAAAGGAACTAAAGAATTGGAATGAGAAGTATTTGGAGTTCCATCTGTATTAATCATACAATCCGCATTTCCATGATCCCCAACTATAACAACTGTATACAAATTTTTCATAGCTTCTATAACACAAATATTGGTGCAATGATCAACAAATTCACAGGCTTTTATAGTTTCTTTCATTTTCCCAGTATGACCAACCATATCTGGATTAGCGAAATTTAAACAAACAAAATCCACTTCTTTTCTTCTTAATTCAGGAACAATTTTATTCACAATCTTTCTTGCACTCATTTCAGGTTGTAAATCATAAGTAGATACCTTAGGAGATTCACATAGAATTCTAGTTTCTCCATTAAAATTAGACTCACGTCCTCCTGAAAAGAAAAAAGTAACATGTGGATACTTTTCTGTTTCTGCTATGCGAATTTGTTTTTTTCCTTCTTTCTCTAAAATTTCTCCCAATGTATTGGATAAATTTTCTTTTTCAAAAAGAACATCAATATTTTTATATATGGGATTATAACAAGTCATAGTTATATAATACAAATCCAATTTTCGTATTCCTGAAAAAGGAGTATTTTTTTCTTTTATATTATTAGTTAAAATTTCTGTTATTTGTCTTGATCGATCTGAACGAAAATTAAAACAAAAAACTACATCTTCTTTTTCTATTCTAGAAATAGGATGGCCAAAATTATCAACCACTATTATAGGCAACAAAAATTCATCAGTAATTCCTTTATTATAAGATTTTTCTATATGTTTTATTACATCACTAGTCTTACAATAAAAACCTTTTGAATGAACCATAGCATCATACGCAATTCTAATCCTATCCCATCGTTGATCTCTATCCATAGAATAATATCTTCCAACAATCGTTGATAATTCTCCCACATATTTTTTCATCATATCCAAAAGATTTTTTAAATAATAAACTCCTTTTTTTGGAGAAGTATCTCGTCCATCAGTAAATACATGTACAAAAACTTTCTTTATGTTTTTTTCATGAGCTATTCTAAGTAAATACAAAAGATGATTCATATGGGAATGAACTCCTCCATCCGATAATAATCCAATAAAATGAATCCTTTTTCCAGAATCAACAACATAATCAAAAACAGGTTTTATTTTTTCCTGAAAAAGTTTTCTATTAATAGATTCATTTATTTTTTCCAAACTTTGAATTACTTTTCGTCCAGATCCTAAATTAATATGACCAACTTCCGAATTTCCCATTTGTTTTTCTGGTAAACCTACATATGTTCCAGACGCACGAAGTTTACTATAAGGAAAAAATTTATAGCAATAATCCATAAACGGAGTTTTAGCAATTTCAATAGCAGAAGAATAAACAGAAAATTTTTCACAAGATAAACCCCATCCATCCAATATTATCAATACCAATTTTTTCATTTTTTTATAAAAGACATATTCTTTTATAAGAATTTATTTTTATTTCTCCTTTTGTAAATTTTTTTATGTATTCTTGAACAGTTATTCTTTGATCTTTTATAAATTTTTGATTTAAAAGAGTATTCTCTAATACAAATTTCTTAATTTTTCCTGAAATAATTTTTTTCTTCATTTCTTCTGGTTTTTTTACAATTTTTACTTGATGTTGAATAATTTCCAATTCCTTTTTCATTAAATATTCTGGAATTTCTTGTTCATTTAAAGCTATAGGATCCATAGCTGTAATATGCATAGCTATATCTTTCGCTACAGATTTATCAATTACAGAATTAAATCCAACCAAAGTTGCTATTTGATTATTATGAGTGTAATTGGTTACAAAAGGGGAATTAATTTTCTCAAATATTTTTAATTCAAGTTTTTCACCTACAACACTCATTTTTTCAAAAATCATTTCTTGAATACTTACTCCATGATGAAAACTAAATAAAAATTCTCTTTTTTTATCGTATAAAAATGATTTTCTGGATAATTCAAAAAGAAAGTCCAAAAAAATAGAACTTCTAGAAAGAAAATCCGTTTCACAACTTAAACCTATAATGGTTCCACAAGTACTATCAAGATTTATTGAAGAGGTAACAGCTCCTTCTTTCCCCTCTATATAAGAACGACGTATAGCTATTTTCTTTCCTTTTTTTCTTAATAAATCAATAGCCATTTCAAAATTTCCATTTGTTCTTATTAAAGCTTTTTTACAATCCATAATTCCAACCCCGGTAGTTTCCCTTAATCTCTTAATAAGTGAAATTTTCATAAGTTTTCATTTTTATTTGAATGAATACCTTGTTGGATTGCTTTTGTTATGAACTGCAAAATCATATCGATGGATTTTGAAGAATCATCATTGGATGGAATAGGATAATTAATTCCATTTGGATCTGTATTAGTATCTACCATAGCAAAAACAGGAATATCTAATCTTATAGCTTCTGATAATGCTATTTTTTCTTTGTATGGATCTATCAAAAAAACTCCTCCTGGTAGATGTGTCATAGAGGAAATACTTCCTAGATTTTTATACAACTTGACATATAATCTATTGATCAATAACCGTTCTTTTTTAGATAAAGTATCAAAAGTCCCATTCTTTTTCATTCTTTCTATATTATTCATTCTTTTTACAGACTTTCTAATTGTAGCAAAATTGGTCAATAAACCCCCTAACCATCTTTCCGTAACAAAAGGCATACTTACACTTTTTGCATAATGACAAACTTTTTCTCTAGCCTGCGCTTTTGTTCCCACTAATAAAATTTTTTTACCCATAGTCACAATTTTTTTTAATTCTTTACAGGCTTCTTCTAGTTTAAGAATTGTTTTGGATAAATCTATAATATGAAATCCACCTTTTTTCATGAAAATAAAAGGACGCATTTTTGGATTCCATTTCCGAGAAATATGTCCAAAATGAACTCCTGCTTTCAATAAATCATTGGTATTAATTTCCATTTTTTTAACGTTTCGAAAACTGAAATCTTTTTCTTGCTTTTTTTTGACCAAATTTTTTCCTTTCCACTTCTCTAGAATCACGGGTTAATAATCCTTTCTTTTTTAATATATTTCTATTATTGAAATCAAGTTGACAAAGTGCTCTAGATATAGCAAGACAAATCGCTTCCGCTTGTCCATTAAACCCTCCTCCATTAACTTGAATCGTTATATCAAACTTATAATTATCTATTAATTTAAGAGGATATAAAACTTTTACATGAACATTTTTTGGAAAATATTGTTCGTATTTTTGAGTGTTAATCATAATGGATCCCTCTCCTTGCCTTAGGTATATACGAGCAAGGGATCTTTTTCTTCTTCCTATAGTATGGATCATCTCTTTCAATAATTTAACAATATTGGTTTTTGTGCCTTATGCTTGTGTTCCTTCCCTGTATAAATATGAAGATTCTTTATGATCTTATATCTTAAACGATTTTTAGGAAGCATACCTTTAACTGCTTTATATATTAACTGTTTTGGATTTTTATGAAAAAGAGCTCTAACAGAGGTTATTTTTTTACCACCTGGAAAACCAGTATAACGGACATATTTCTTAGAAATCCATTTTTTACCAGTTAATTTTATTTTTTCAGAATGAATCACTACAACATGATCACCACAATCTATATGTGGAGAAAAGTTAGATTTGTGTTTGCCTCTTATTCTTAAAGCAACCTTAGTAGAAAATCTTCCAAGACATTGGTTGCTTGCGTCCATTAAAATCCATTTCTTTGGACAAATTTTATTAATAGTCTTAAAACTTAAAGAATCCATGTAGGATCAAATATAAGATATTTTCAGAAAAAAATTAATATTTAATGACTTTTTGTCATAAAAAAACAAATTTTTTTTTTGATTGAAAGCATATTATTGTCATACCTCTTAATTATGGCATAATGATTGGATATCTTGATTTATTAAGAAAAAAAGTAATAAAAATGAGTAAAATTATAGGTATAGACCTGGGAACAACAAATTCCTGTGTAGCAGTAATGGAGATAAACGATCCTGTTGTTATTCCTAATTCAGAAGGAAAAAGAACTACTCCATCTATAGTTGCTTTTGTAGAAGGAGGAGAAAGAAAGATAGGAGATCCTGCAAAAAGACAAGCAGTAACCAATCCACAAAAAACCATTTTTTCCATTAAACGTTTTATGGGTAGAATGTTTTCTGAGGTAACAGAAGAATTAAAACACATTCCTTACAAAATTGTAAAAGGAGGAAATAATACTCCTCGTGTTAATATAGAAAATAGACTATATGCTCCTCAAGAAATATCGGCGATGATTCTTCAAAAAATGAAAAAAACAGCGGAAGATTATTTGGGAAAAGAAGTAAATCAAGCCGTTATTACTGTCCCCGCCTATTTTAATGATGCGCAAAGACAAGCTACTAAAGAAGCAGGAGAAATAGCAGGATTAAAAGTAGAAAGAATAATTAATGAACCAACAGCCGCAGCATTGGCTTATGGATTAGATAAAAGTAATCAAAACAAAAAAATAGTAGTTTATGATTTAGGAGGGGGAACTTTTGATGTTTCTATTTTAGAATTAGGAGATGGAGTTTTTGAAGTACTTTCTACAAATGGAGATACCCATTTGGGGGGAGATAATTTTGATCAAGTAATCATCGATTATTTTTCCGATGAATTTAAATCTAAAGAAGGAATAGATCTTAGAAATGATCCTATGGCTTTACAACGTTTAAAAGAAGCTTCCGAAAAGGCTAAAATAGAATTATCTTCTTCTACTCAAACGGAGATTAATTTACCATATATTACGGCAACAGAATCCGGTCCAAAACATTTAGTTATCACATTAACTAGAGCTAAATTTGAACAATTATCTGAAAGTTTAATACGTCGATCTATCTCTCCTTGTTCCAAAGCTTTAGAAGATGCTGGATTAACAACTAAAGATATTGATGAAATAATTTTAGTTGGAGGATCTACACGGATTCCAAAAGTCCAAGAAAAAGTTGAAGATTTTTTTAAAAAAAAACCATCTAAAGGAGTTAATCCAGATGAAGTAGTAGCTATAGGAGCAGCTATACAAGGAGGAGTATTAACAGGAGATGTCCAAAATGTTTTATTATTGGATGTAACTCCTTTATCTTTAGGAATAGAAACTTTAGGAGGTGTTTTTACAAAACTTATAGAATCCAATACTACAATCCCTACTAAAAAATCAGAAATTTTTTCTACAGCAGCTGATAATCAATCTGCAGTAACTATAAGAGTAGGACAAGGAGAAAGACCTATGTTTAACGATAATAAAGAAATAGGTAGATTTGACTTAGTAGACATACCTCCTGCTCCTAGAGGAACTCCTCAAATAGAAGTTAGTTTTGATATTGATGCTAATGGAATACTTCATGTATCCGCAAAAGATAAAGGAACAGGAAAAGAACAATCCATACGAATTGAAACTTCTTCAGGTTTGAACCAAGAAGAAATTGATAAAATGAAAAGAGAAGCAGAAGAAAATGCCCAAAAAGACAAAAAAATTAAAGAGGAAATAGAAAAATTAAATGCTGCAGATAATCAAATTTTTCAAACAGAAAAACAGTTAAAGGATTATGGAAGTAAATTATCTGAAAATAATAAAAAAAATATAGAAAAATCCTTGGAAGAATTAAAAAAAGCCCACAATAAAAAGGATCTATCCTCTATTGATCTTTGCATAAAAAAATTAAGTGAAGCTTGGGCTAACGCTTCACAAGAACTTTATTCTTCTACTAAAAAAAACGATAAATCAAATAATGATACTGGAAAAAATAAAAATGGGAAAGGAAATGAAAATGTTCAAGACGTAGATTATGAAGAAGTAAAATAAAAAAGTAAGGGAGTTTTTGTTATTGTATAATGGAAATTATAGTTTTTCCACCAATAACTTTTTCTCCCTTCTTTATAATTATAATAGATTTTAACGGTAAATAGATATCTACTCGGGAACCAAATTTAATAAATCCAAATTCTTCTCCTTTTTTAGCTAAAAAATTTTTTTTAGCATAAATAATAATGCGACGAGCCAAGAATCCTGCTATTTGTCGAAATAATATTTTTTGTTTCTCTTTGGTTTCCACTACTGTAGTTGTTCGCTCATTTTGAAACGAGGCTTTTTTATTCCAAGCAAACCAGTATTTTCCTGGATGATATCTAACATAAGTAATTATTCCAGATACTGGAAATCTATTCACATGTACATTAAAAGGAGACATAAATATGGATATACATATACAATCTTTTTTTAAATATTCGTTTTCAAAAACACTTTTTATTTCCAATATTTTTCCATCTGCAGGAGAAATAACTTCATTCTCATTATAAGAAAAATTTCTTTTTGGATTTCTAAAAAAGAAAAGAAAAAAACTATATAACGTAATTAAAAAAAAAGATATAAATAAATTGATAAGTATAGAGAATAAAAAAATGGAAATAAAAAAACTTATTAATACAAAAATTAATGAACATATCAAAAACGAAAAACCTTCTTTATGTATTATCATTTATTTAAAAAAAATACACTAACTGTAGCTATAATGGGGATTACAAATATAAAACTATCTAATCGATCCAAAAATCCTCCATGTCCAGGAAACCATATCCCTGAATTTTTAACACTATAAGATCTTTTAATAGTAGATTCTACAAGATCTCCAATAGTAGCAAAAATAGGAACAGTAAAAGAAAGAATTACCCAGTATTTTTCCCATATTTTGGATAAATATATTCCTAATATCAAACAAAAAAATAAACCTCCAAGAAATCCTTCTACAGATTTCTTAGGAGATATGGATATAGCAATTTTTCTTTTTCCCCATTTCTTCCCTATTAAATAGGATAAAGTATCATTTGTCCATATAAGAATAAATGTACCTAAAATTAACTTTTTTCCACCATGTATAGTATATATATAAGAAGCTAAATAGAAAGGCATGATGATATAAATTAATCCAAAAATCAAATGACTTACTTGTGCTATTTTCTCTTTATGAGAGTATTTTCTAGAAAACAATTGAATGGTAAAAAATGTTATAGAATAAGGGATAAAACATACAATGTATAAAATTAATCCTTTTTCCATAAAAAAATCTATAAATATAGAAAATAAAAAAAAAGAAGAAACTATTTTAATTAAAAAAGTTTTTGTTTTTGATATAACTAAAAATTCGAATAAACAAAAAAAAGATAATATCATCATTACAATTCTAAAAATCTTTTCTCCTTTTTCAATCGAAAGAACAATTAGAAGAATATAAATAAAACCAGTAAACAATCTTATAAAAAAATCCAATTTTTTTTTTTTCATTGTTTTAATTTAAGGATGACTTACTGAAGTCAACATATCTCCAATATCATCAGAAAAAGGCCTATCTCCAAATATTTTTTTCAAATCTTCTCTAAAAATAACTTCTTTTTCTAAAAGTTCGTTAGCCAGTATAGATAATTTTTTTTCATTATCTTTTAATATTTTTTTTGCCCTTTGATACTGTTCCGTAATAATTTTTGATATTTCTTCATCTATAATTTGCGCGGTTTTTTCACTATAAGGTTTAGAAAAAGAAAATTCATTTTGTCCTGTAGAGTCGTAATAAGAAATATTTCCAATTCTATCATTCAATCCAAAAATAGCCACCATAGATTGCGCTTGTTTAGTTACTCTTTCCAAATCATTTAAAGCTCCTGTTGAGATACTGCTAAAAATTATTTCTTCTGCAGATCTACCCGCTAATAAAGCGCACATTTCATCCTTCATTTGTTCTGGAGTGGTCAGTTGTCTCTCTTCTGGAAGATACCATGCAGATCCTAAAGATTTTCCTCTTGGAACTATAGTAACTTTAACTAATGGAGCAGCATGTTCTAATAGCCAACTTATTGTAGCATGTCCAGCTTCATGATAAGCTATTCTTTTTTTTTCATTTGGTTTTATTATTTTGTTTTTCTTTTCTAAACCTCCTATAATACGATCGATTGCATCTAAAAAATCTTTATTTTCTATTTTTGATCTATTTCTTCTTGCAGCAATAAGAGCAGATTCATTACAAATATTAGCTATATCAGCTCCACTGAAACCTGGAGTCTGTCTAGCCAAAAAATCAATATCTACTTTTTTGGATAGAACAAGTTTTTGAAGATGAACACGGAATATTTCTTTTCTTTCATTTAATTCAGGTGGATCCACCAATATAGTTCTATCAAAACGACCAGGACGGAGTAATGCTTTATCTAAAATATCGGATCTATTGGTAGCAGACAAAACAATTACATTAGTATGAGTTCCAAATCCATCCATTTCAGTAAGTAATTGATTTAAAGTATTTTCTCTTTCATCATTGGATCCTGCTATGCTACTTTTTCCTCTAGCTCTTCCTATAGCATCAATTTCATCAATAAATATGATACAGGGAGATTTTTCTTTTGCTTTTTCAAACAAATCTCTTACTCTAGAAGCTCCCACACCTACAAACATTTCTACAAAATCAGAACCGGATAAAGAAAAGAAAGGGACTTGTGCTTCACCAGCTACAGCTTTAGCCAATAAAGTTTTCCCAGTTCCAGGTGGTCCTATTAAAAGAGCTCCTTTTGGTATTTTTCCTCCAAGTTTAGTATATTTTTGAGGACTTTTTAAAAATTCTACAATTTCTTGAACTTCCTCTTTTGCTCCTTCCAAACCTGCAACGTCTTTAAATGTTATTTTAACATTATCATTTTCATCAAATAATTTAGCTCTAGATTTTCCAATATTAAATATTTGACCACCAGGTCCTCCTCCAGTAGATCCAATCCTACGGAATACAAAAATCCAAAAAATGATCAGTAATATCAAAAATACTCCATAATCAAAAAAAAATTTCGTAATAGTATACTCTTGTTGATTTTTAAAATCAATAATTGTGTCTAGATTATATTTTTTTTTGTATTCTTCAAATTTTCTTTGAAAGAATTGCAAATCTCCTATTTCAAATTCATATTGTAAAGGAAAAGTTATAAATCTATTATGATTTTCATTTTTTATAATATCATGTGGATTGATAGAATTTGGATTTTCATGATTGGAAAAAAATTCTTTTTTTAAATAAACATGTACAATTTCTCTGTGCTTTACTATTATTTTTTGCACCTCTCCCTTCATAAGGATTTCAAAAAAAGTATCTTGATCTATTTTTCTAGGATTAGAAAAAGAAGATTTAAAGAAAAATATTATCAAAAGTATAGCTAGTATAACTGCATAAATCCAAAAAAAGTTATTTTTTTTTTTCACTTTTTTATCTATCATAAGTTTTCTTCATTTATTTAAATCCAATCAGCATCCTATTTTTACTGATCAAGGTTATTTTCTATAAAGAATAATTTTTTTTCTTAGAATAGCATTAGTTTTTTTATATTATTTATAAATAACAAAATAATCACAAAAAAATAGAAATGTATTTCTCTCATTTTAATTCCTTTTCTTTTATTACAAGACGGAATTTTTACTTATAAATATTATTTAATTTAAGAAAAACAAAAATAAGGTTTTCACTTGAAATTAAATTTTACAATTTAAAATAATATCTTGATAAAATTCATTTGGCCAATATATTTAATTTATCTGCATACAGTAGATTCTACTAATCAATATGTAAAAAGAAGAAATAGATATATGAGAAATTGGACTATAGTTTGGTCTATGAATCAAACTAAAGGAAAAGGTTTAGAAAAAAATTATTGGAATGTAGAAAAAGGAAAAAATTTGACTTTCAGCGTTTTTTTAAAATCAATCAATTTAGCCCTTGATAAGGGATACATTATAAATTTACTTATAAGCAATGCTATTCATAAAACCTTATTTTTTTATAACAAAAACTTTTGGATTAAGTGGCCTAATGACATTATTTTTATGAATAAAAAGATAGGAGGAATTTTGACTGAAAATAGTATTTATCATAGAAAAATACATAGAACTATAATTGGAATTGGATTAAATGTTAATCAAATGAAATTTGATGAAAATTTTCAAGCAACCTCTATGAAAATAATTTTTAACAAAAATTTTAAACTAGAAAAACTTTTTTACAAATTAATTCTTTCAATACAAAAAGAATATTTATTCTTTACGAGCTATGGAGAAGTTTTTGTAAGAAATTATTATATGAATCATCTTTATAGAAAAAACCAAATATCTTATTTCTATAATAATAAAATCAATAAATATATACAAGGAACTATCCGAAATATAACGAAAGAAGGATATTTGGTTATTGAAGAGAACCATAATAAAAAATTATATTGTTTCTCTACAAAAGAAATAAAACTTATTTATTAGTTTTTTCTAGTTTTTTTTATTATTTCTTGAATTCTACAATTCCAGTAATTACGTGTTTTTTTTTTACTTTTATTTCTATTATCCTGAATTTTTTGATGAATTTTATGTTCGTCCAACATAAATTTTTTTATAAAGAAAATCAAACCTATATTAATAATATTAGATGTGAAATAATAAAGAGAAAGTCCAGAAGCATAACTATTTATGAAAAATAACATTATTAGAGGCATCAAATATAAGAGAAAATGCATATCTATTCCTCCATTTTGATTGGAATAATCTCTTTCATTACTTAATTTTGTATAAATTAAAAGAGCTGATGAGTACAATAAAGTAAGTAAACTTATATGATTTCCATAAAATGGAATAGTAAATGGTAATTCAAAAATAGAATCATATGAAGTTAAATCTTTCACCCACAAAAAAGATTTTCCTCTAAGATTGATTAGAGTAGGAAAAAATTTAAATAATGAATAAAAAATAGGTATTTGAAATAGGCTAGTCAGACATCCAGACATTGGATTAATTCCTACTTTACGATATAATTCCATCATAGCTTTTTGTTTTTTTAATGGATCTGAATTTATAAATCTTTTATTTAACTCATCAATTTCTGGACGAATTAACTTCATCATAGCACTTAACTTGTATTGTCTATAAGTAATTGGAGATAGTATTAATTTGACAACAATAGTCATTAAAATAATAATAATTCCATAATTCAAATTTGTTTTTTCCAAAAATTGAAAAATGATTAAAAAAAAATATTTGTTAATCCATTTTAAAAAACCCCAACCAAATGGAATAATATTTTCAATCTTTTTTTCATATTTTTTTAATGAATAAAAATCCAATGGGCCAAAATAAAATCTAAAAAAAATATTGAAATTTTCTTTTTTTCTTTTTCTTAAAAAAAATTTAGATTTAATTTTTTTTAAAAAATTTTCTGAATAAAAATTTTCAGAACGAATAAAAACATTTTTCAATGATTTTTCTACCATAAAAACAGAGGCAAAAAATTGTTGTTTGTGAGCTATCCAATTTAAATCGGATATATTCCTTTCTTCTGAATATTTTTCGGATAAACATTTAATCTTTGAATCCTTATTTTTCTTATAGGAATAATATACCTTAGTGTAAGAATTTTCCCAATTTTTATCCTTTTCTAAAGAAAAAATTTTTTGTTCCAAATTAATTGAAACTATTGGATCAATTGTGTGAGGGAGAAAATCTATTGTTCGTACAAAAAATACAATATCATACTGATTTTTTTCCCCTATAGTATATATATATTCTATAAAACCTTTTCCGTAAGGATTTTTTGCTCTCATTATAAGAATTATATTTCCTCCTTTTTTTTTAAAGAAAAAAGGAGAAAAATATAAAAGGCTTGTATCGATGATTTTCTTATTGTTTTTATAAAAAATCATTTTATATGAAAAACTAGAATCTTTTATTAAATAAAGATTTTGACTATGTAAAGAATGAACTGGATTATAAGCCTTATACTTTTTTAAAAGTACTTCATCAATAATTCCTCCTAAATTAGAAATTTTAAGTTTTAAAACTTTATTTTCTAATAAATAATCATTTATTTTCTTTTTTGGAAAAGAAAATTTTTTTCCCATGAAAATTCTTTTTTCAAGAAATTTTTCTGATGAAAATTTTTTTCTAGATACATTGAAATATGTAAAAATTGTTAGTATAACCAATATAAGAAATAAACCAATAGTGGATTGATAATCCAAATTTTTATCCTTCATACATAAGGAGTATTCTGTTTTTGATAATCAAATGATTTGTAATTTTTAGAAATTTGTACAAAATAAGTAAATAATGGATGAGGAGTAATAACTGTACTCTTATATTCAGGATGAAATTGAACCCCTAAGAAAAAAACGTGATTATCTAACTCCATAGCTTCTACTAAACCCGTCTCAGGATTTATTCCTACAGGTTTCATTCCAGCATTAGAAAAATCTTCTAAATAAATATTGTTAAATTCATATCTATGACGATGCCTTTCAAATATTTCCTTTTTTTCTCCGTAAATAGAAAAAATTTTAGATCCTTCCATTAAAGAACATTTACAATTTCCTAAACGCATAGTCCCACCTTTTTGAATAATATTTTTTTGCTCTTTCATTAGACTAATAACTGGATAAGAAGCATATGGATTAGTTTCATTACTTTCCGCTTCTTGAATCTTTAATACATTTTTAGCAAATTCTATTACTGCTATTTGCATTCCTAAACATATCCCTAAAAAAGGAATATTTTTTTCTCTCGCATATTTTGCTGAAAGTATTTTTCCTTCTATCCCTCTATTTCCAAATCCAGGAGCAATCAAAATTCCAGAAATATCATTAAAATATTCTTCCATATTTTTATCATTGATCGCCCCAGAATGAATCCACTTTATACGAACATGAATCTCATTTTTTGTTCCTGCATGAATTAATGCTTCAATAATGGATTTGTAAGAATCATGTAAAGAAACATATTTTCCAACCAATGCTATCTTGATTTCATATTTAGGATTTTTATATTTCCTTATAAAATTTTTCCATTTTTTCAAATTTGGAGAAACAATAGTGGATAAATTAAAATGATTTAAAACTACTTTATCAAAGTTTTGTCTATGCAATAAACATGGGATATCGTATATAATTCTTGTATCAATAGATTCAATGACATGCTCTGGTTTTACATTGCAAAACAAAGCTAACTTATTTCGAATATTTTTGGATATATGTTTTTCTGTTCTACAAACTAGAATATCTGCTTGTATTCCATTTTCCATTAAATTACGAACAGAATGTTGGGTAGGTTTAGTTTTTATTTCTCCAGTAACTGATATATAGGGTAACAAGGTTAAATGAATAACCAATCCATTATTTTCTCCTAATTCCCATTTCAATTGACGTACAGATTCAATATAAGGAAGAATCTCTATATCTCCAACAGTTCCTCCTATTTCAGTAATAACTATATCATATGGATTGGATTTTCCTAATATTCGTTTTTTTATCTCATTGGTAATATGAGGAATCACTTGAACCGTTTTTCCCAAATAATATCCTTTCCGTTCATTATCAATAACTGTTTTATATATAAGACCAGAAGTAATATTATTATCTTTGGTAGTAGTTTGATCCAAAAAACGTTCATAGTGCCCTAAATCTAAATCTGTTTCAGCTCCATCATTTGTTACAAAACATTCTCCGTGTTCATAAGGATTTAAAGTTCCTGGATCGATATTAAAATAAGGATCCAATTTTTGGATTGTAATTTTATAACCTCTACTCTTTAATAACATTCCTAATGAAGCAGAAATAATTCCTTTACCCAATGAGGAAGTAACCCCTCCTGTAACAAAAACATATTTTTTCTTCATATTTTTATAAAAAAATATTGAAAAATAATTTTCAAAAAATGAGAAACTTTTTTTTGAAAAAAAACAAAATTTATAATTTTTTTTTATATTTGACAAACTAGGAGCAAGTCCTACACAATCAGCTCCCTATAACTCCTCCAGGGTGGGAACACAGCAAAGGTAATTAGGTTGTAGCGATGTGATGTAGTTCCGCTTGCTCCATTATCGCATTTAAATCGATTGAATAAAATTCAACAATTTATTCTTTAATAAGGAAAGACCTTCCTTTGTAAAAGAAGATATAAAAATAATGTCTATTTCTAATTTTAGAAAAATATTTTTGATTTTTATTTTAATTCTATCATCAATTAAATCTGATTTAGAAATAACCAATAAACGTTTTTTATTTAATAATTTTTTATTAAATTTTTTCAATTCATTCAATAAAATGAAATATTCTTTTTTCTTATTTCTTGTTTTTGAAGAAATTAAAAATAATAGAACGGAATTACGTTCTATATGTCTTAGGAAATAATGTCCTAACCCTTTTCCTTTTGAAGCATTTTCTATAATTCCAGGTAAATCAGCCATTAAAAAAGATTTATAATTCATTGAAACAATTCCTAAATTTGGTCTTTTAGTAGTAAAAGAAAAATTTCCTATTTTTGGTCTCGCTTTTGTCATTTTAGAAAGTAAAGTTGATTTTCCTGAATTTGGAAATCCAATTAAACCAACATCGGCCAAAATTTTTAATTCTAAAAAGATCCAATTTCCTGTAGTTTTTATACCAGGTTGGGCATAATAAGGAGATTGTGATTTAGAACTTTTAAAAAAAACATTCCCTTTTCCCCCTTTTCCTCCTTTGAATAAAACCTCTTCTTGATTATCTTTAGTAATTTCTACTATAATAGTTTTATTAATATCTCTAACTATAGTTCCTACAGGAACTTCTATAAATAAATTTTTTCCATTTGATCCTGTTATATTATTTCCTTTTCCTGGAGATCCAGATTTTGCTATCCAACGTTTTTTATATCTTAAATGAATATATGTATGAAGATTAGAATTCCCTCGTAGAATAATATCTCCTCCTTTTCCACCTGATCCTCCATCAGGCCCCCTTTTTTTTTTATCTCTATGGAAATGAATACATCCCATTCCTCCATTTCCACTTTTACAATAGATTTTGATAAAATCTATAAAGTTATCTTTCATAAGGAAATACTTTTTCAAAGTTTCATAATACTTTTCTCTATAAGAAGGGAAATATTTTTTACAGAATAAGAAGCATTAAGTGTAATGATATTATTTTTCCATTTTTTTTCCTTCCAAATAAAAGCAGTTTCCTTATTGTATTCTTCTATTCTTCTTTTAACCGTAATAATATTCGTATCATCATTACGATGACTAATCCTTCCTCTTTTCAGAAGTCTATTTATTAATAAGTCTTTTTGTATACAAAAAGAAAAAATTATGTTGATTTCTCCTAAAGAAAATTCTTGTAATATTTTTTCTAAAGAAAAAACTTGATTTTTTGTTCTTGGATAACCATCATAAATAATTCCTTTGGATTGAATATACTTTTTCATTTCAAGATTCAACATATTTGTAGTGATCTTATCGGGAACTAATATTCCTTTATTGATATAATAACTAGCAAATTGACCTAAACTTGTTTTATTTTTTATGTGATGTCTAAATATTCTTCCAGGAGATAAATGGATAAACCCAAATTTATTTTCTAATATTTTTGCTTGAGTTCCTTTTCCACATCCTGGTGGTCCAAATAATATAATGTGTATCATATTCATATGATCATATGGAAGAAAAGAAATAAATAAGAAAAAACTGAACTTTTCTACTATAGATGAATCGATTTTTCATAGGCATGAAAAATCGATTCTAAAATAGATTCACTCAATGAAGGATGGGGATGAATACATCCCATGATTTCATAATTATTAGCTTCTAATTTTCTGGCAACTACAACTTCAGAAATGATTTCCGACACATTGTTCCCAATCATATGACAACCTAACCATTCATCATATTTATCGTCAAAAATAACCTTAACAAATCCTTCTGTATTGTTATCACAAATAGATTTTCCAAGATTTCTAAAAGAAAATTTTCCTACTTTAATTTTATATCCTTTTTCTTTCGCTTGTTTTTCAGTATAGCCCACAGAGGAAATTTCTGGATAACAATAAATACATTTTGGAATATTATTATAATCTATTTTTTGAGGATTCATCCCTTTAATATTTTCTACACATGAAATAGCTTCATTTGAAGCTACATGAGCAAAAGATGGTCCTTCTATAACATCTCCAATAGCATAATATCCATCTATATTGGTTCTATACTTATCATCTACAATTATGAATCCTTTTTTGTTGGTATGAATACCAATTTCTTCCAATCCTATATCCCAAACATTTGGAATAGGAGTCCCAATAGTAGATAATGCTATATCCGCTTCTAAAGTAATGTTTTTTATAGGAGTCTGAATTTCAGCTAAAATACCTTTTTTAGAAGAATTTATTTCCTTTATAAAAGATGAAGTGTAATTTTTTATTCCTATTTGATCAAAATAAATTTTTAATTGGTCGGAGATATCTTCATCTCCATTTGGAAGAAGTTTGGGAAATAATTCTATAATAGTTACTTCAGTCCCCATAGAATGATAAAAATAAGAAAATTCCAATCCAATGGAATCTGAACCCATGACAATCATTTTTTTTGGTAATAGAGAAAGAGATATAGCTTCCTTATATCCTATAATTTTATCTTTTTGAAATTTTTCTTCTATTTTAGATCTTGATCCTGTAGCTATGATGATATGAGAAGCATAACATTCTTCAATTTTTTTTTGATTTTTAAGTATTTCAATTTTTTTTCCATTTTTTAATTTTGCCTTTCCATGAATAACATGGATTCCATTCTTTTTCATTAAGAATGTTATTCTCTCTCTCATCTTATTCACTACATTTCTACTATTGGAAATAATTTTCCCAAAATCAATCTTTATTTGATTATGTATTCCGAATAAATTTTCATTTTTTTTTATTATTTGCAAGGTTTTTGCGCTATTTAATAGAGTTTTTGTTGGTATATATCCCCAATTTAAACCAACTCCTCCCAAACATTCTTTTTCTACTATAGCTGTTTTCATTCCAAGCTGTGCCGATCGTATAGAAGCAACATAACCACCAGGTCCACTACCTAAAACAATAACATCAAAATACATAACAATATGATTTTTTATAAATTTACAGATTTTTATTCTCAAATTTTTCATAAATTTATTTTTTTATATTATTCAACGTATGAAATTTTTTATAGATACAGCTAACCTAGAAGAAATAAGAAAAGCTCAATTATTAGGTTTATTGGATGGAATAACAACTAACCCCTCTTTAATTTCAAAAGAAATTATTGATAAAAGTGATATTTATAATCATTATACCTCCATTTGCAATCTTTTAAAAAGAGAAGAAGGAAATGTTAGCATAGAAGTAATAAGTACAAATTATACGGATATGATCCAAGAAGGAGAAAAACTTTCACTTTTACATCCAAAAATAGTGGTAAAAATACCGATAAGTAAAGACGGAATTAAAGCAATTAAATATTTATCTAATAAAAATATTAAAACTAATTGTACCTTAGTTTTTTCATTAGGACAGGCTCTTTTAGCAGCAAAAGTAGGATCTAATTATGTATCTCCATTTATAGGGAGATTGGACGATATATCATATAATGGATTGAGTTTAGTAAAAGAAATAAAAACCATTTATGAATATTACCATTTTAATACTAAAATTTTAGCAGCTTCAATACGAAATCCTTTTCACATTTTGGAATGTGCTAAAATAGGAATACATGCTGTAACTACTCCATTCAAAGTTATAGATACCCTTTTCTATCATCCATTAACAAAAATAGGATTGAAAAAATTCTTAAAGGATTACGATAATATTAATGAATCTTAATTTTTCCATCTAATAAATATTGAATAGAAATGGATGTTGCCTTTGGTAATCTTTCATAAAATTTGGATAAATCTATTTGTTCTTTGTTTTCAAAAACTTCTTCTAAATTATTTTTGTTAATAAGATTAAATTCTTCTAATTTTTTATCCAAATCCTCTTTTATTTCAGAATTAATTTTTTGACTAATTTTTTCTAAAATGACAATAGTTTCATAAATATTTTTTCCTGATTTATTTTCCAATTCGATACGATCTACAGTAATTGTAGTTACTGGAGCCTTAACTTCTTTAAGATTCATAATTGATTTAATAATTTTTTATAAAATATTTTTAATGTTTTTATATTAGGTGAATTTGGATACGATTTAATATATTTATTATACTCTTCAAAAAAATTAAGAACTTTTTCTTTATTATTAGCCAGTTTATATTTAATGATACATATTTGGTATAAAACTTTCTCTTTAAAATTACTTTTTGGAAAATCCATCAAAAAATTTTGAAAATAAATTAAAGCTGCATTATATTTCTTCATTAAAAAATATGTATGGGCTATATAAAAATCTTTTTTTTCAAGTCTATTTTCTAATTCTGATAGGAGCTTATGAGCTTCACTTATTTTGTAACTATTTGGATACTTTTTAATAAATTGATTCAATTCTTCAATTGCTTTTTTAGTTTTTGTTGGATCTAAATCAAAACTTAATGAACTAAGGTAATTATTAAAACTACGTTGAAACAATACATTTTCCTCTGAATCTTTTTCTAAAAGATTTTTTTTTGAATAAAAATTAAGTTTCCGTAATAAACTTGAAATTTTGTTTTTACAAAAATTCTCCTTTTCTCCATAACATTTCACATAACATCCCATCATTATGAACAATGATAAAAAGAAAATTTTGTATAATTTACATCCCATTTTCATTTTTTTTGAAAATTTTTTATATCACGATCCAATAAATATAAACATCCTTTATTTTCTCCAATCAATTGAATTTTATCCAATATCGTTTTACTTAATGTTTCTTCTTCTATTTGTTCTTCAACAAACCATTGTAAAAAATTATAGGTAAAATAATCTTTTTCTTTCAAAGACAATTCTACTAAAAGATTAATCTCTGAAGAAATTTTCTTTTCATGTTCAAATAACTTTTGAAATAATTCTTTCAAAGAACCATATGTAGTTTTATTATTAATATGATTATTATCAAAAAAAATATCGGCATATCCACCTCTTTTATTAATATACCTTATTAATTTCAACATGTGTCTTCTTTCTTCATCTGAATGATCATACAGAAAATTACAGATTCCTTCAAATCCTCCATATTCATGTTCCACCCAAGAAGCCATAGATAAATATAATTGAGAAGATTCCAATTCTCTATTCAATTGATTTTTTAATCCTTTTTGGATTTTATTACTAATAAACATAAAAAAAATTAAAATTTTGTTATCCTATTTGTTCTTAGCAAATATCGAATTTTATTTCTTAAAGAGGAAGATCCACTCAATAATGGTAATCTTACATACGAATTACATATTCCTATAAGATTTAAAAATGTTTTAATTCCTGTAGGATTTCCTTCTCGATAAAGAAGATCAATCATACTAAATATTTCATAAAAAATAGCAAAAGCCTCTTCTGATTTTTTTTTCCTTGCTAAGGATATCATTCTAGAAATACTATCAGGTATTCCTTGAGCTATTACGGAAATTACACCTTCTCCTCCTCCTAAAATTATAGGCAGAGAAATAAAATCATCCCCTGATATAACACTAAAATTATTTGGTCTTTTTTCTATAATCTTATAGGATTGTAAAATGTTACCAGAAGCTTCTTTTATTCCTACAATATTTTGAAAATTCTTAGCTAATCGAATAACTGTTTCTGGTAAAACATTAGATCCGGTTCTTTTAGGTACATTATAAACAATAATATTAACATTTGTTTGTCTAACAATAGATTTAAAATGTTGGTAAATCCCTTCTTGAGAAGGATTATTGTAATAGGGAGTAACAGTTAAAATAGCTAAAAAATCTGATAAATCGATACTTTTTATCTTGGCTATAATATCCTCTGTATTATTTCCTCCTATTCCTAATACTAATGGTCTTTTTTTATAGTTAAAACTTTTAATACATTCAATAATATCTCTTTTTTCTTCTTCTTTTAAAGTAGAAGTTTCAGCGGTAGTTCCTAATATTACCAAATATTCTACTTTATTTCCAACATATTTAACGAGTTTTTCAAGTCCATTAAAATCTATATTTCCATTTTTTTTAAAAGGAGTAACCAAAGCTACACCTGTTCCATATAACTTTTTCATAGGATTCTTTTTTTTTATTATAAGAAACAGATGTAGATAAATAAAAATTAATCTCTTTTTGCTCTCGGTCTTGCCACAGAAACAATAATATTTCTTCCCATAAATTCTGTTCCATTTAGCTTCTCTATAGCTTTTTTTGCATTTTCTTCATTAGACATTTCTATAAATCCAAAACCCTTACTTCTCTTATTCGAAGTAGATTCGTCAAAAATAATTTTTGCGTGAGTTACCTCCCCTATAGATTCAAAATGTTCTTTTAATTCCTGTTCTGTCATCTCATAAGATAAATTTCCAACGTATAATTTCGTATTGTCCATATAAAATTGTTTTATTTAAAAGCAAATTTAGAGAATTTAGAGCAATATTTTCTCCAAAATAGAAAAATATTCCACTTCAACAAGTTTTTTAATTGAATAATTAATTTTATAAGTAATGATTTTTTATTTTCAATTATTCCAATATTTTACATCAAAAAAAATATTTCTAATGAATGAGCTTGCTATTATTTCGTCTCTATTGGATAATGACTTTTATAAATTTACTATGCAAAATGCCGTTATAAAATTATTTCCTTTAGCAAAAGCTAGATATGAATTTATCAATCGTGGAAAACATTTTTTTCCAGGAAATTTTGTTGATTTATTAAAAAAAAATCTCGATAAGATGGCTAATTTGAAACTTTCAAATGAAGAAAGAATCTTTTTAGAAAAAAATTGCCCTTACTTAGATTCTAAGTATCTAGATTTCTTAGATCAATATCAATACAATCCCAAAGAGGTTAATGTTTTTCAAAAAGGAAAAAATATACAAATGTATATAGAAGGTTTATGGAGTCGTACTATTTTATGGGAAGTTCCTCTAATGGCTATAATATCTGAATTATATTATCAATTAACAGGAGCAAAACGTTTTTCAGACAAAAAAATTATTCATCTCACAAGAAAAAAACTAGAAAAATATAAAAGATTAAACGTAAAATTTGGAGAATATGGAACTAGAAGAAGATTTTCTTATCAAATACATAAATTAGTATTAGAAGTTTTAATAAGAGAAGGAAAAACTTTTTTTATGGGGAGCAGTAATGTTCATCTATCCCATATATTTTCTATAAAACCTATTGGGACTCATGGACACGAGTGGATCATGTTTCATGCAGCTAAATATGGATTTAATATAGCAGATAAGATTGCAATGAAAAATTGGTTGAATATATATGGAAAAAATTTAGGAATAGCTTTATCGGATACATATACTTCTCCCATATTTTTTAAAAACTTTGATAAAAAACTAGCTAACCTTTTTGAAGGGATCAGACATGATAGTGGAGATCCTCTTTTATTTGTTAAAGAAACAATAAATCATTATCAAAAATTGAAAATAAATCCTTTACAAAAAAAAATCATATTTTCTGATAATCTTAATCCATGTAAAGTCGCTCGTATTTCCTCTTTTTGTAAAAATAAAATCAATCCATTTTTTGGGATAGGTACTAATTTTACCAATGATGTAGGACTACCATCAATGAATATAGTTATTAAAATGGTAAAGGCTTTTCCAAAAAAAAAATGGACTTCTGTTGTTAAACTTTCTAATGTAAAGGAAAAATCTACAGGAAAAAAAAATACGATTTTTTTAGCTAAAAAAATTCTTCATATTTCATGAATTTTTATGAACGTTGTTCTTTTTTATGACAGAATGACATTTTATTTTTTTACCTTTATCAATCATGAATGAAAAAAATTTTTTTTATATAGAAAGTTATGGTTGTCAAATGAATGTTTCTGATACTGAAATAATAATTTCTATTTTATTGAAAAATGGATTTCTTTTCACTGAAAATTTAAAAAAAGCAAATATAATATTGTTGAATACTTGTGCTATAAGAGAAAAAGCTGAATTAACCATAAAAAATAGATTACAACAATTAATAAAAAATAAAAAAAAATCTACATTATTGGGAATTCTTGGATGTTTATCCAAAATATCTGTCTCTATGAGAGACCATTTTTCAAACATAATAGATTTTTCAGTAGGTCCAGATTCCTATAAAAGCATCCCAAACATAATTAGTTCCTTAATGAAAGGAAAAAAAAACCCCAAGATTTTTTTAAAAAATCAAAAAGAAACTTATTCCGATGTAAATCCATTTAGAAAAAAAAATAAAATAACAACCTTTCTAAGTATAACAAGAGGATGTAACAATATGTGTTCTTTTTGTATTGTTCCTTTTACAAGAGGAAGAGAAAGGAGTCGTAATCCATACTCCATAATTGAAGAATGCAAAAATTTATACAAAAATGGATTTAAGGAAGTGACTCTTTTGGGTCAAAATGTTGATTCTTATTTATGGATTAATGATCAGAAGACAATAAAAATAAATAATGATAAAATAGATTTTTCAAATCTTTTAGATTTATTAGCTACAGAAATTCCATTTATGCGAATTCGTTTTTCTACTTCCAATCCTCATGATATGTCCGATAAGGTTATAGAAATAATTTCAAAATATTCAAATATTTGCAAACATATTCATTTACCGGTACAATCCGGTAGCAATAAAATATTAAAACTAATGAATAGAAAATACACTCGCGAGAAATATCTTTCTTTAATAAAAAAAATTAGATCGAAAATTCCTGAGTGTTCCATTTCACATGATATTATAACTGGTTTTTGCGATGAAGAAGAAAAAGATCATCAACAAACCATTAGTTTGATGAACGAGGTGAAATACAATTATGGTTATATGTTCTCTTATTCTCCTAGACCTGGAACTTATGCTTATAGAAAATTAAAAGATAACGTTCCTGAATATATAAAAAAAAGAAGATTAAGAGAAATTATTGATTTACAAAGAAATCATTCTTTTGTTCATATGAAAAAAAATATAGGAAAAATACAAGAAGTTCTAATAGAAGGAGAATCAAAGAAAAATGATCAGGATTGGTATGGCAAAACTACACAAAATACAGTTGTAGTTTTTCCAAAGTTTCCAAAAAAATATTCAAAAATAGGCGAAACTGTTTTTGTAAAAATAATTGATTGTACATCGGCTACACTAATAGGAAAGGAAGAAAATAAGTAAAATCCATACATGGAATCCATCCACAATATAAAACGAAAATTTAGTATTATTGGAAACGACTATGCTTTGCATAGGGCATTGGAAAAAGCCATTCAAGTAGCACCAACAGATATTTCTGTATTAGTTCTTGGAGAAAGTGGAGTAGGGAAAGAATTTATTCCAAAAATAATTCACCAATTTTCCTATAGAAAACATCATTCTTATATTGCGGTAAATTGTGGCGCTATTCCAGAAGGAACAATTGATAGTGAATTATTTGGACATGAAAAAGGCTCTTTTACAGGTGCTACAAGTATGAGAAAAGGATATTTTGAAGGAGCAAATAAAGGAACTATATTTTTGGATGAAGTAGGAGAACTCCCTTTAACTACACAAGTTCGTCTTCTTAGAATTTTGGAATCAGGTGAATTTATTAAAGTTGGATCTTCTCAAATACAAAAAACAAATATACGTGTTGTTGCTGCTACAAATTTAAATATGTTGGAATCTATTCAAAAAGGAAAATTCAGAGAAGATTTATATTATCGTCTTAATACAATTCAAATTAATGTACCTCCTTTACGTTTTCGTAAGAATGATATTGGATTATTGTTTAGGAAATTTTCTAATGATTTTGCGGATAAATATCATATGCCTCCAGTAAAACTTACAGAAGAAGCATTAAAATATTTAGAAGATTATCCATGGCCAGGAAATATAAGACAATTAAAAAACCTTACAGAACAAATATCTGTAGTGGAAAAAAAACGTCTAATTTCCATAGATAAATTAAAAGAGTATATTCCGGATAATATTCCTTCGTTATCTTTTTCTTATTCTAATCCTCATTCAAATAATGAACGCTTTTTTCAAGATTTTTCCAATGAAAGAGATTTTCTCTATAAAGTATTATTCGATATGAAAAAGAATTTAAATGATTTAAAGCATTTAACATTACAATTGATAAAAAACAAGAATAACAATAAATTCATAGAAGAAAACCAACAACTTATGAAAAAAGTATTTGGAAATATGATCAATAATAACTCCATTCAGTCCATAATGAAAGATGGAATTTTTCAATTAGAAGATGCTTCAAAATTTTCTTCTGATGAAAATTTTGATTATGAAGAAATAGAAGAATATTCATCCAAAAATGAAAAGGAATTGGAATCCTTTTCCTTGCAAAAAAAGGAAATAGAATTTATTCAGAAAGCTCTAAAAAAAAACAATGGGAAGAGAAGAAAAGCGGCAAAAGAATTAGGAATTTCAGAAAGAACATTATACAGAAAGATCAAACAATATGGTCTATAATAAAAAAAATATGTCATGTATTCAACTATATTTCTTGGTTTCTTCATTTTTTTAACATGTTTATTGCTTATTATAATTATTTTAATACAAAATCCTAAAAAAGGGATTTTTCATCAGTCTTTTATGGAAAAAAATTTTAAGTTATTTGGAATTAAACGAACCAATACACTTTTAGAAAAAATTACTTGGATTTTATCTATTTTAATATTTTTTTTGACTTTACTTTTCAATTTATTGTTGAAATCAAATCTATAATATGTCATTATGGCATTTAATATTAAACAAATGTAAAAAATTACCCAATTCTTTATTTGGCATGTTTTTGGCTATGAATGATTAGTATCGTTAACTTTAAAAATTATTTTTAATATGATGGAAGTAAAGATTAAACCTTTAGCAGATCGAGTTCTAGTTCAGCCTGATCCTGCTGAAACAAAAACCTCTTCAGGAATCATTATTCCTGATACGGCAAAGGAAAAACCACAAAAGGGAACTGTTATTGCTGTTGGAAATGGAAAAAAGGATGATCCTATGATTCTAAAAAAAGGAGATAGAGTTTTATATGGAAAATATTCTGGAACGGAACTAAAATGGGAAGGAGAGGAATATCTTATTATGCGAGAGTCTGATGTAATAGCAATCATATAATAATCCATAACTTGTAATTAAAAAAAAACACAAAAAATTATGGCAAAAGACATTAAATTCGATATTGAAGCAAGAGATAAATTGAAAAAAGGAGTAGATGCATTGGCAAATGCAGTTAAAGTAACTTTAGGACCAAAGGGGAGAAACGTTGTATTACAAAAATCTTTTGGAGGTCCTCAGGTAACTAAAGATGGAGTTACTGTAGCTAAAGAAATAGAGTTAGAAGATTCCATAGAAAATTTAGGCGCACAAATGGTTAAGGAAGTAGCTTCTAAAACTAATGATGTAGCGGGAGATGGAACTACTACAGCAACTGTATTAGCACAAGCTATAGTTAGAGAAGGATTAAAAAATGTAGCAGCTGGAGCAAATCCTATGGATTTAAAAAGAGGAATAGACAAAGCTTTAGAAGTTGTTATTCTAGATTTAAGAAAACAATCTAGAGAAGTAGGGGGAAACACAGAAAAAATAAAACAAGTAGCTTCTATCTCCGCTAATAATGATGAAAAAACTGGAGCATTAATAGCCGATGCTTTCGAAAAAGTTGGAAAAGAAGGTGTTATTACCGTGGAAGAAGCTAAAGGGACAGATACATCAGTTGATGTGGTTGAAGGAATGCAATTTGATAGAGGCTATCAGTCTCCTTATTTCGTAACCAATACAGAAAAAATGATAACAGAATTTGATCAGCCACAAATTCTTTTATCTGATAAGAAAATTGCAGCCATGAAAGATTTGCTTCCTATATTGGAACCTGTAGCTCAATCTGGAAAACCTTTGCTAATTATCTCTGAAGAAGTAGAGGGTGAAGCTTTAGCTACATTAGTAGTCAATAAAATACGAGGAACATTGAAAGTAGCTGCTATAAAAGCTCCTGGATTTGGGGATAGAAGAAAGGCTATGTTAGAAGATATAGCTATTCTTACGGGAGGAACTGTGATTTCAGAAGAAACAGGTAGTAAATTAGAAGATGTAAAATTAAATATGCTAGGAAAAGCAGAAAGAGTTATTATTGATAAAGATAATACCACCATTGTTAATGGAGGAGGAAATAAAAAAGATATAAGAGCACGTGTAGATCAAATAAAAGCACAAATAGAAACTACTACATCCGATTATGATAAAGAAAAATTACAAGAACGTCTAGCTAAGTTAGCTGGAGGAGTAGCAGTGCTTTATGTAGGTGCAGCATCAGAAGTTGAAATGAAGGAAAAAAAAGATCGTGTAGATGATGCTTTGAACGCTACTCGTGCTGCTGTTGAAGAAGGAATAGTTGCGGGTGGTGGAGTAGCATTAGTTCGTGCTATAAAATCATTGGATAATGTAATAGGAGACAATTCGGATCAAGATACTGGAATACAAATAGTAAGACGTTCATTAGAAGAACCTTTACGTCAAATAGTAGCTAATGCCGGAGGGGAAGGATCTGTAGTTGTAGCTAAAGTAGCTGAAGGAAAAGGAGATTTTGGTTATGATGCCAAACTGGGAGAATATAAAAATATGATAGGAGAAGGCATCATAGATCCTACTAAAGTTGCTCGAGTAGCATTGGAAAACGCAGCATCTGTATCTGGAATGTTATTAACTACTGAATGTGTTGTTACGGAAATAAAAAAAGAAGAACCTAGTACTCCTCCAATGCCTGGAGCTGGAGGTGGAGGAATGGGAGGTATGATGTAAGATTAAGATAAAAAAAAAATAGTGTCTTTATATAGGACACTATTTTTTTTTATTTGATTTTCAAAACCAATTTTTTTGAACTTTTAAAGTTTTTTCTATTACGTCTCTAACACATCCTTTTCCACCTTTTTTTGGAGAAATATATTTGGATATTTTCTTTACTTCTTGAACAGCATCTATCGGAGAACAAGGCAATGCTACAGTTTTCATGATTTCAATATCAGGAATATCATCTCCCATATACAATATCCGTTTTTTGGTTATATTCAAAATATGACAATATTCATCCAAATATTTCTTTTTATTATCCACCCCTTGATAGATATGACGAATATTTAGACCTCTTAAACGTCTGAAAACCATTAAATCGCACCCTTTTGTAATTATACACAAATTATATCCTTTTTTTTTTGCTAATTGTATTGCAAATCCATCTTTAACAAACATTTGACGAACCATATTTCCATCAGGAAATAAATTTAAAGTGCAATTAGTTAATACTCCATCAACATCGAATACAAAAGTATTAATATCATTCATTATATTTTTATAGTTCTCTTCCATAATAAAAGTATTATCGTATCATGAATGGAATTGAAAGAGACAACATAACTTTTTTATATATCTTCAAAATTAATATTTGTATAATCTTTCGTTTCTGAAGTTTTTTTATTATTATCCTTAATTTCTTGATTAAATGTATTATTCTTAAAATCTCTTTGATGACGTTCTGAAATAACTTCTCTTCCTTTTTCATTTATAATAAATCGAATCATATCATCAAGTATATTCTGAAATTTAGAAAAATCTTCCTTATATAAATATATTTTATGTTTTTTATAAGTAATTTCTCCAGTTTCAGAAAAATTTTTTTTGCTTTCAGTAATGGTTAAATAATAATCACCAGCCCTTGTTTCTCTTGCATCAAAAAAATACGTACGACTTCCAGTTTTTAGGGTACGTGAACAAATTTCATTTCTTTTATGTTCTTTTTCTTCCATTTCAAACAATATTATAAATCATAAATTAAGCAAATCTAAATAAAAAAAATGGTCCATCCTACTTTTCCAAGTATTATTCAAAATTTTTTTCCTAAAGACAACCTAAAGACAAGGAATTTTTATTTCCTATTTTAAATATTCTTCCATTTTTTAAAAAAATAATACAATCAAAATCAGATATATAAGATATGTCGTGAGTAATAATAATAATAGTACTACTTTTTAGATTTTCTTTTATACAACGAATTATTAATTTTCTAGTCTTTTGATCTATAGCAGAAAAACTATCATCCAATATAAGAATTTTTGGATTTCTGATGATAGCTCTTGCTATACAGATTCTTTGTTTTTGACCTCCCGACAATGTTATCCCTCTTTCTCCTATAATCGTTTCATATCCATCTTTAAAATTAAGAATTTCTTCTTCTATCATTGCTTTTCTAGCTGCTTCATAGACTCTGCATGGAGAAACTTTTTTAAGACTTCCTAAAGCTATATTATTGTAAATGGAATCTGAAAAAAGAAAAGAATCTTGGGGGACATACCCTATGTTACTTCTAAAATTATAAAGATTATGATTTTTCAAAGAAAGATTATCAATCAGTATTTCTCCTTGATCAGGATCATACAAACGAGATATTAATCTTCCAATAGTTGTTTTTCCAGATCCTGTTTCTCCAGTTAAAATTAAGGTTCCTCCATTTTGGATTGTAAAAGATACTTTACTTATAGTATTAGATACATTATCTATTTTATTATAAATAAAACTTACATTTATGAATTGAACTTTTCCAAAAATTTTTGTTTTTATCAAATTTTTATTAAAAATTTCAGGAATTTCTGTTAAAAATTTTCTTATACGAACTTGCGAGACTTTAGCTTTTTCTATAATAGAAACTACCCATCCTAAAATAATAAAAGGAAAAATTAACACGTTGATATACGTAAAAAATTCTGCAAGAATTCCTATTTCTTTTATTTCTCCTTCAAAATACTTCTTACTTCCAAAAAAAAGAATGGATAGATGACTGGATCCAATAAAAAAAATAATAATAGTAGATAAAATAGTATCAAATTTTGCTAATTCTATATTTTTTTTTTGATATTTTAATATAATTTTCTTATGTTTTTCTTGAAAAAAAACTTCAGAAACAAAAGATTTAATAATATTTATTCCAGAAAATGTTTCTTGCATAAAAGAACAAATAAGAGATTGAGAATTTTGTATTTCTTCACTTTTTTTGGTAATATAAAAACTTATATAATAAATGAAAATAAAAAGAATTGGAATAGGAAAAACCACATAAAAAGTTAATGTTTTGTTTAAACGAAACATTTGTATGAATACCATAAAAAATAAAACTAAAAAATTAACGAAATACATAATTCCCGGTCCTATATACTGTCGTATTAAAGACACATCTTCTGTAAGACGATGCATTAAATCTCCTGTTGAATTTTTCTTATAAAAGGATAAACTTAATTTTTGATAATGAAGAAAAATCTCATTTCTTATATCAAATTCAATCATTCTTGACGTAGTGATAATACATCTTCTCATATGGTATTTAACAAATCCACCTATAATTGGTATTATTAAAATAATACACGTGGAAATTACAATCTCTGATTGATAAGTATTTTTTTTCGAAAAGTTCGTAAAAATATATTTTATGGTATTAATAGATTTTCCTATATAAGGAATAGGCAGTATTGTTAAAATATTTGATACTAAAATCAATAAAAAACCTATGCACAGACGTAATTTGTATTTACGAAAATATTTTTTGCTAAAAGCAAATAAACTCCACATACCAAACACAAAAATACAAACTTTTTAAGTTTAGCCTTTTATTTTTATAATTGTATACTACAATTAATGAAAACATAAGCATGTCAATCCGACGATACTTCAGAATAAGAAGTTTGCAATTTTTATATGCTCACTATTTATCTAAAATGAATTATGAAAAAGTAGAAAAATACATGCTGAAAAGCATAGAAGAATCTTACGATTTATATATTTTTCTTCTTTATTTAATATTAAAAATTAGAGAAGAAGTAATAAATAAAAAACCAAAAATTTCCAATATTTATGAAAATAAAATAGATACATTACAAAAAATTGCATATAATTCTGTAGTGAAAATATTATCCAATTATTTACTTCAGGAAAATTATGAAAAAATACTTTGGAAAAAACAAGATGAATATATTCTTTTCCAACTTATAAAAGAAATCAAAAAATCAAAATATTATGAAATATTTATTCAAAAATTTAATTCTTCTTTTGAAGAAGACAAAAATTTTATCATAAAATACTACAAAAATTTTTTTATTTCCAATAAAAAATTAATGGAATACATTGAGGATAAATATCCAATAAGTGGATCAGAAAATTTGTACCTATCACATAGAATGGTATGTCAAACCTTAAAATCTATAAAATTATCAAAAAACTTTAAGTTATACAATAATGTTTACCAAAACGATGAGAATAAAAAATTTCTTATTGATTTATATAGAAATACAATTTCTCATCAAGAAGAGTTCAATGAATTAATTAATGATACATCAAAAAACTGGGATATAAAAAGAATAGCTACCATAGATTTAATTATATTGCAAATGGCAATTTGTGAATTCTTATATTTTCCAAATATACCTCCTAGAGCTACCATGAATGAATATATAGAAATTGCAAAGATTTTTTGCATGGAAAAAAGTAAAATGTTTATTAATGGTATTTTAGATAAAGTGTTCAAATTATTAAACCGAAAAAATAAAATATTTAAAATTGGAAAAGGATTAATATGATTTTTTTGTCGGTATTTATTATATTCATGAAAATATTAAAAAACTTTATGATTCCAATATTACAACAAAATACTATAATGAGTACTATTTGGATGTTTGCATTAATATTTATTGTCTTTTACTTTTTTATGATACGTCCTCAAATACGAAAACAAAAAATCGAGAAGAAATTTCAAGAAAACATAAAAAAAGGAAATCACATAGTAACAAATTCTGGAATTCATGGAAAAATAATAGAAATAACAGATTATTTTTGCATATTAGAAACTATTGTAGGAAAAATAAAACTTGAGAAGAATACCATATCCAAAGAATTGACTCAATTACGTTATGGAAGTAATAAGAAAAAAGAAATAGAAACAATACCTAAAAAAGAATGAAATCATTATTAATCGGATTAACCGGTAAAATGGGTTCTGGAAAAAGTTTGTTTACATCTTTTTTCCAAAAAAATGGAATTCCTGTTTATTATTCAGATCAAAGAGGAAAAATTATAATGAATCAAACGAAAATATTAAAAAAAAATATTATAAAATTCTTTGGAAAAAAATCTTATGAAAATAAAACCATTAATACAAAATTTTTGTCTAAAAAAGTATTTACAGATCCTCTTTATTTAAAATTATTATGTTCCATTGTTCATCCATGGGTATTATTAGATTTTAAAAAATGGAGGTCTTCTCAAAAAACATTATATTTAATAAAAGAATCAGCACTTCTATTTGAAAGTGGAACTTATAAAGATTGTGATTATATCATTACCATTACTTCTCCTACAACAAAAATGATTGAACGAATAATAAAGAGGGATAAATTAAGTGAAGAACAAATTATGAATCGTTTAAAGATCCAAATATCCAATAAAGAAAGAATCAAATACTCCAATATAATTGTAGAAAATATTCAAGATATTTCTTTTTTGAAAGAAAAAGCAAAAGAAATTCATCATAAAATTATTATAAATGGGAAAAGGAGATAAAAAAACTAGAAGAGGAAAAATAATTAATAAAACATATGGAAACCTCCGTCCAAATCCAAGAAATTATAAAAAAAAAAAAAATTATTCATCTCTTTTACCAAAAAAAGAAATAAAATACATTAATTGAGCTAAGCTTCCTAATGCTGAAACTACATATGTCATAGCCGCCCATCTTAAAGAATCTTTTGCTTGATTATATTCCTGATAATCCACTATATTTTTATTCTTCAACCAAATCATAGCTCTTCTACTAGCATCAAATTCTATTGGAAGAGTAATTAAAGAAAAAAGAACAACTAAAGAAAATAAACTTATGCCTATTTTAAGAAAAAAATCATTTTTTCCTCCTGAACTATAAAATATTGTGAGACCAGACATAATAGCAAAATTTGTAAATTTAGAACTAAAATTTAAAATAGGAATCAATCGATTACGAAATTTTAACATACTATAACCCAATTTATGTTGCAAAACATGACCACATTCATGAGCTGCAATTGCCGCAGAAACAGTAGAATTTTCATAGTATACTTTTTCACTTAAATTAACTGTCCTATTTAAAGGGTTATAATGATCTGTTAATTCTCCTTCCACTGATACAACAGTAACATCATAAATTCCATTATCCTTCAACATTTTTTCCGCTACTTCTTTTCCACTCATATTGCTGTGTAAACCAAATTGAGAATAGTTACTAAATTTATTTTTTAATATTTGACTTACAATAATACTTACAAAAAATATAATCCCTACAATTAAATAATAATTCATAATAAAATCTGTATAATCAACAAAATTATTAATTTATTAATTAAAATGAAAATTAAAATCATTGACCATGAATATTCCAACAGTAAATAATCTAAAAAGAGTTGTTATAATTGGTGCTGGATTTGCAGGTTTGCAAGTAGCAAAAAAATTAAAAAGAGATAAATTTCAAGTAGTCCTTATTGATAAAAATAATTATCATACTTTTCAACCTTTATTGTATCAAGTAGCTACAGCAGGATTAGAACCGGATTCTATTGCAAATTCTATCAGAAAAATTATCAAGAAAAAAAAAAACTTCTTTTTTAGACTAGCTTATGTCCATTATATCAACACAAAAAAACAGAAAGTATATACAAACGTAGGAGAACTTTTTTATGATTATTTAATTCTTGCAACAGGTTCTGTAACTAATTATTTTGGAAATAGAAATATAGAACATTTTTCCCTTCCCATGAAATCTATTCCGGAAGCTTTGAATTTAAGAAGTCATATCTTACAAGATTTTGAATCTGCTTTACTTACCAAAGATTCGAAGATAAGGGAAAAACTTATGACTTTTGTTATTGTAGGAGGAGGACCAACTGGAGTAGAATTGGCTGGAGCTTTAGCTGAAATGAAAAAATATGTTTTACCACATGATTATCCAGATTTAGATATCAAACAGATGAATATTCATTTATTACAGGCATCTACAAGATTATTGGATGGAATGTCTGAAAAGTCTGCTCAACAAGCATTCAAAAATTTAGAAGAATTAGGTGTAAATGTCTGGTTGGATTGTTTGGTTAAAGATTACGATGGACAAATAGTTTTTATAGATAAAAATAAAAAAATAGAATCTTATAATGTTATATGGGCTGCAGGTGTTAAAGGAGCTATGATCAAAGGTTTTCTAAATGAGGACATGTTGAACAGTCAAAGAATTTTAGTGGATAACTCTCTTAAAACTTTAAGATATAATAATATTTTTGCTATCGGAGACATAGCTTGTATGATTACAAATAAATCTTATCCAAACGGTCATCCTATGACTGCTCAACCTGCTATCCAGCAAGGAAATTTTATTGCTAATAATTTTAACCACTATTTACTGGATAAAAAACCAATAAAACCTTTTAGATATAAAAATCTAGGAACTATGGCTACTATAGGAAGAAATAAAGCAGTATGTGATTTTCCTTACTTTAGATTGAAAGGTTTTTTAGCATGGTTTATTTGGATGTTCGTTCATTTAGTAGGTTTAATAGGTTTTAGAAATAGAGCAATAGCTTTAACCAATTGGATTATTCAATATTTTCACTATAACAAAAGCGTTAGATTAATTATAAGACCTTTTAATAGAAAAAACAATCAATTAAAAAAAAATTGAGAAAGAATATTTTTTATTTTATTTTCTGTTTCTAAATATTCTTTATCTACATTACTAGATCTAGTAATTCCACTTCCTGCATATAGGGTTATTTCTTTTTTATCCATTCTTATCCTTGCACATCTTAGGTTGAGATACAATTCCATATTCATTCCATTTACAGGACCAAAGTATCCTGTATAAAAATTTCTATTGCATTCTTCATTTTTTTGAATAAAATCTAACGAACTTCTTATAGGAAAACCACATATAGAAGGAGTTGGATACATATGATATAATATATCATAATAATCTGGATTTTTAAAAAAATAAAAATTAATAGGAGTTTCTAAATGATGTATAGTTCCTAAATCCATAATCCTAGTTTTTTGTATAGAAAGAATCCCTGAATAATGTTTTTTTAAAAAATTAACAATATATCTTACTACAATTTCATGTTCTTCTATTTCTTTTTTTGTCCAATTATTATTTCCAATAGGAATAGTACCAGCTAGTGCTACAGTTTTTAATTTTTTTCCATGAGATTTCATTAATAATTCTGGAGAAGCTCCTAACCATAAACCATGATCAAAATCATACCAAAGAGTAACAAAAGCTTTAGGATAAGACAAAATTAGTCTTTGAAAAGTTTCTTTTAAATAAAAATTATGGAATGAAATCTTCATCAATCTAGATAAAACTACTTTTTTAAAATATTTATTTTTAATAAATTCAATAGCTTTTTTAATCATATTCTTGTATGTATGAGAATAAATTAAAAAAGAAGAAATTTCTTGATACGAAAAAAAATCATTATGATTTATCAATGTTTTGATAGAAAATATATTTTCTATATCTACAAAATATATTTTATCCGTATATATTCTTATGATAGTATCATGGTTAAAACTTCCAATTAAAAAAAAATTTTCTTTTATTTTACTAGTTTCATTTTTTTTTGAATAAAAATATATTCTATTTTCACAAGGTTTTTTAAATACAACAAAACTTTCATTCTTCCAATATTTTTTTATTATTTTCTTGTATAAACTGGTAATGCTTACTCGTATAAAAACCATACTATTTTTTTGGGATTATTATATTGGTCATTTTACAAAAACTAATAACATCTTTATTTTCATTAGAAATATTCATTTTTATAAAATGAATGGTTCTTCCTTTATGAATTAGCTTTGCCTTTGCAAATAGTGTTCCTTTTCTAATATTTCGTATGTGATTGGCGGAAATTTCCACATTGAAAACGTTAAAAATTTTTTGATTGACATTTATAATAGATAATGAACTTCCAACACTTTCTGCCAAAGCTATTGTAGCTCCTCCATGAAGAAAACCCATTGGCTGAAGTACATTTTTATTTATTGACATTTTCGCTATTAAAGTATTTATATTTATCCCTATACCAATGTATTTTATTTTCAGAGTTTGCATCAAAGTATTTTTTCTTAAACTATTCAATTCTTTTAATAGTTTTTCATTGATTTTTTTCATATATCATAAAAAAAATTCCATAAAATTTAATCTATGGACCTTCATTAAATAACTCTATAATAAAATGAATAATATTAAATTTACGTTATTAAATATTTTGTACATTCTAACTTTAAAAAAATAAACCATCAATGAGAAAAAAAGAGTTTTTTATTCCTTTAATTGGAAAAAAAAATAAAATTATTGGTTTCGAAAAAAAAGAAAAAATTCATACAATAGGATTATTACACAGTGCAGTTTCTGTATTTGTATTTAATAGTAAAAAAAAAAATCAAAAAATGTTAATGTTACAAAAAAGATCCTCACAAAAATATCATTCTTCACTACTTTGGACTAATACATGTTGTAGCCATCCTAGAAAAAACGAATCTATTTTAACAGCAGCACATCGTTGTTTAATAGAAGAAATGGGCTTTGATTGTTTTTTAGAGAAAAAATTTTGTTTCACTTACCGTGAATTGTTAAATAATGGATTGATAGAAAATGAATTAGATCATGTTTTTGTAGGATATTATTCATATTCTCCAATCATCAATTATAAAGAAGTAGATAATTGGAAATGGATAACTTTAAACAAATTAATTGAAGATATCCATATATCTCCAGAATCTTACACCATATGGTTTAAAATTATTATCAAAAAGTATTTAAAACAATTAGATTTTAATTAATAAATAATGAAAGCAACTATAAGTAGAAAAGGATATTTTAGTGCGGCACATAAACTTTACAATAATCATTGGAATCGTCATAAAAATATTGAAACTTTTGGAAAGTGCGCTTATTTAAATTATCATGGACATAATTATGAATATATTGTTAGTATTACAGGAGAAGTAGATCCAGAAACTGGATTTGTTTTCAGTATCCAAAAATTAAAAAATCTTCTCCGTGAAGAAATAGAAGTAATTTTTGACCATAAAAATATTAATTTAGATATAAAGGAGTTTTCTGTAATTAATCCAACAACAGAAAATATTGTCATTTTTATTTGGAATAGAATAAATCAAAAAATAAATCCTCATTTAGATTTAAAGATTACCTTGTACGAAACTACTAAAAATTTTGCAGAATATAATGGATCATAATATTTTGAAAAAAACTACTTTATACGATAATCACATACAATTAGGAGCTAAAATGATTTCTTATTCCGGTTTTTCCATGCCTCTTCAATATATCTCTTCATTAGTAGAGCATATGACTGTAAGAAAAAACGTTGGAATATTTGATGTTAGTCATATGGGAAAATTTATTTTAAAAGGAAAAACTTCCAATAATTTTCTCCAATATTTAACTACCAATAATCTATCTAATATAAAATCTGGACAAGCACAATATACTTGTTTCATTAATAATTTTGGAGGGATTATAGATGATTTAGTCATTTATAAAATTTCAGAAATAGAATTTTTACTTATAGTTAATGCAGTCAATATTGATAAAAACAAAAAATGGATCAATCATCATATTATTAATAACAATGTGGATTTGAAATTTCAAGATTTATCTTTAAAATATTCTATTTTATCCGTACAAGGACCACTATCTTTAGATGTTCTTCAACCATTTACCAATATTTCATTATCCAATATCCCTTTTTATCATTTTGAAATAGGAAAATTTTTAGGAATAGATGGAGTATTAATATCTCGTACAGGATATACTGGATCCGAAGGAATGGAAGTCTATATACATAATAAATATGTAGAATCTATATGGAATGAAATCCTAAAAAAAGGACAGTCCTTGAATATAAAACCTTGTGGAATAGCAAGTAGAGATTCATTAAGAATAGAAATGGGATACCGTTTATATGGTCAAGACATTTCAGAGAATGTTACACCTATAGAAGCTGGATTACATTGGATCATAAAATTTAACAAACAATTTATTGCAAGAAACATATTGCAAAAACAAAAAAGAGACGGAATATATAAAAAATTTATATCTTTCGTCATAGAAAAGAAAGGAAAAATCCCCAGAAAAGGATATTTATTAAAAGATAAAAAAAATTATACTGTAGGAACGGTAACTTCTGGTGTATTTTCTCCTCTATTAAAAAAAGGAATAGGATTAGGTTTTTTTACAGAAAATATAATGGATAAAAATAATCTTTTTATTTCAATAAGAAACAAAAATATTCCTATCAAAATTGTAAAATTACCCTTCATTAAAAAATTTATTTCTTATTGATCGAATAAAAAAAATATATACTACATATTCACAAGATATAAAAAAAAATCTTCTATTGTCCATTCCTGTCTTTTTTACTCAACTAGGTGTTATAATCGTTGGTTTATCTGATAATATAATGATTGGTTTTTTTTTAGGGAAGGAAGCCTTAGCTGCAGTTTCAATATCCAATGCCGTATTTTTTATAATTGTCGTTTTTGGATTTGGAATATCTACATCCATTTCTTCTTTAATAGCATCTGTAGATGCAAAACATGAATATAAAAAAGGAGCAATTATTTTTTATAATGGATTGATAATCAATTTAGGATTATCAATCCTCATGTATATTTTTATACATATTTTTTTTTATATATTCCCATATTTAGGACAACCTAAAGAAATTTTAAATGAAGCAATATCCTTTTTAAGGATTATGGCTTTTTCTTTTATTCCATGGATGATATTCGAAGTCTTTAGGAAATTTTCAGAAGGATTATCTATAGTTTTCCCTAGTTTAATTATTACTTGGATTTCGGCTTTCATTAATATTGTGCTTAATTATTCATTCATTAATGGTTACTATGGAATTCCTAAATTAGGAATTTCAGGAATAGCCTATGCAACTTTAATCTCTCGTATAACCATGTTGATAGGAATAAATTTTTTATTATATAACTACAAAAAAGTTCGTGATTACTACAATCACTTTAAATATTTCTTATTGAAAAAAAAATATTTAAAAAAAATCCTTAAAATAGGAATTCCTTCTGGACTACATATGTTATTTGAGATGAGCGCTTTTTCTATCTCTTCTTTTATATCTGGAAAATGTGGAGTAAAAGAATTAGCCGCACATCAAATAGTTATTAGTCTTGTATCCTCTACCTTTCTTCTTAGTACAGGATTTTCTGTAGCTGCAACTATTAGAATAGGACATCAATTATCATTAAAAAATTATTCTGAATTAAGAAGAATAGGATGGTCTGTTATATTTATGGGAATAATTTTTATGTTAATATGTAGTTCTATATTTTTATTGTTTAGAAATCGTATTCCTTATTTCTATATAAAAAATAACGACCATGAAGTAATTCATCTAACAGAAAAAATGATCGTAACTGCTAGTATCTTTCAATTATCCGATGTAATTCAAGGAATAATCATTGGTGCGTTAAGAGGAATACAAGATGTAAATGTTCCTATGTGGATCAGTTTTTTTTCTTACTGGATAATAGCATTACCTATAGAATGGATACTTTCTATATATTTAAAAATGGGAGTAAATGGAGTTTGGATAGGATTGTGTTTAGGAATAACAATATCAGCTTTGCTTCTTATTGTAAGATATGAAACTGTTACCAAAAAACTTATAAGAAAATATCAAAAAAAATTGATCGATAATCATTAACGATTAAATATCTATATTTGTTTCGTAACAAATAAAAAATAAATGTCTTTTGATGGAAACATTTAAAGAATATAACTTTTTAAGCCCTAAAATTATTCAAGCTTTAGAAGATATAGGATTTCTATCTCCAACTACTATACAAAAGAAAGTAATTCCATTCTTGTTGAAATCAGAAAAAGATATAATAGCTTTAGCTCAAACAGGAACTGGAAAAACTGCTTCTTTTGGATTGCCAATAATCCAAAAGATAAATTTAGAATTGGATTATCCTCAAGCATTAATATTATGTCCAACAAGAGAACTATGCATACAAATAACACGTGATCTTTGTTGTTATTCAAAATATATTTCATTGATGAAAATTATTCCATTATATGGAGGAGTAAAAATAGATAATCAAATAAAATCTTTACATAATAAAAAAACTCACATTATTGTTGGTACACCAGGAAGAATTCTTGATTTAATAAGAAGAAATGAATTGCATTTATCCAATATAAAATATTTAGTAATTGATGAAGCAGATGAAATGCTTAACATGGGATTTAAAGAAGAATTAGATTCTATAATGATAAAATTACCGAAAAGAAGACAAAATTTGTTATTTTCAGCCACAATGTCTAAATATATGAATGTTATAGCACATTCTTATTTAATGGATCCTATAGAAATTATTACAGGGAAAAAAAATATTGGATCCGATGATGTGAAACATATTTATTACATAAGTAATCCTAATAAAAAATATTTAGCTTTAAAACGTATTGTGGACATAAATCCAGATATTTATGGAATTATATTTTGCCGAACCAGAAAAGGAACTAAAGAAATAGCGGAATCATTAATTCAAGATGGATATAATGCAGATGCTCTTTATGGAGATCTCTCACAAGCACAACGTGAGTTTGTGATGAATAGATTTAGAAAAAAAAAATTACAATTTCTTGTAGCCACAGATATTGCTGCTCGTGGAATAGATATAAATGATATTACTCATGTTATAAACTATAATCTTCCAGATGAAAGTGAAATTTATGTGCACAGAAGTGGTCGTACGGGTAGAGCTGGAAATACAGGAATTTCTGTTTCTATTATTCATTATAGAGAAATTAGAATTTTACGAGAATTTGAAAAAAAAATTGGAAAAAAATTCGAAAAAATTATGATCCCTTCTGGGAAAGAAATATGTCAAAAACAACTTCTACACTTTATAGAAAAAGTAAAAAATGTTGTTGTTGATGAACCATCAATAACCAAATTTTTCCCGGACATACAAAAAAAATTAGAATCATTTGATAGAGAAGAATTAATCAAACGTTTCTCTTGGATAGAGTTTAATCGTTTTATTTCTTATTATAACAACTATGAAGATGATATTAATAATGAAATTTATTCATCAAAAATTGATTCTTCAATGATTCATGTAAAAAAGAAAAAATATTTTGTAAAATCAAAAAAACTTAAAAAAGAATCTTTTTCCAAACTTTTCTTAAATATAGGATATAAAGACCATTTAACAAAATTAAGATTGATAAATTTAATCAATGAAGCAGTTAGTACTAAAAAATCACGTATTGATATTGGAAATATAGAAATTTTATCAAATTTTTCCTTATTTGAAGTAAAAAAATGTTATCAAAAAAAAATATTAATGGGGATAAGTAAAATAAATCATTTTGGAAAACCTATTTTTATAAAGATAAAAAATTAATAAATTATGGCTGGTAATATTTTTGGACATTTGTTTAGGGTTACTACTTTTGGAGAAAGTCATGGAAATGCTTTAGGCGGTGTTATCGATGGATGTCCAGCAGGTATAGAATTAGATTTTGAAGAAATTCAAAATGAATTAAATCGTAGAAGACCGGGACAATCATCTATTGTTACTCAAAGAAATGAACCAGATAAAGTAAATTTTCTTTCTGGAATTGTAGATAAAAAAACTACAGGAACTCCTATTGGATTTTTAATCTACAATAAAGATTATAAATCTGAAGATTATAATCATCTACGAAATGTATATCGTCCTTCTCATTCAGATTTTACATATGAAAAAAAATATGGAATAAGGGATTATAGGGGAGGAGGTCGTTCTTCTGCTCGTGAAACAATATGCAGAGTAGTAGCTGGATCTATTGCTAAACAAGTAATAAAAAACATTCATATACTGTCCTATGTTTCTTCCGTAGGAAACATCTCAATAAATAAATCTTATCAAGATCTTGATCTATCGAAAAAAAATATAGAAAAATCACCTATAAGATGTCCAGATCCACATACTGAAAAAAAAATGATGTCTTTAATTCATAAAATGAAGAAAGAAGGAGATACTGTGGGAGGTACAATTACTTGTGTAATAAAAAATGTTCCATCAGGAATGGGAGAACCTGTTTTTGAAAAATTACATGCTGAATTAGCAAAAGCAATGCTTTCAATTAATGCAGTTAAAGGATTTGAATATGGTAGTGGTTTTTCTGGATCTAAATTAACAGGTTCTCAACATAATGATTTATTCAATACGGATCAAAGTACTAAAACTAATTTATCTGGGGGAATACAAGGTGGTATATCAAACGGAATGGATATTTATTTTAGAATAGCCTTTAAACCCGTTGCTACAATCATGAAAAAACAAAAAACAATAGATAAATATGGAAATTTCGTTTTTATAGAAGGAAAAGGAAGACATGATCCTTGTGTACTTCCTCGTGCTATTCCCATTGTAGAATCTATGACTGCTTTGGTTTTAGCAGATTATTGGATGTTTAAAAAGTTATCTAAATATTCTCAAATTCATCAAGATTGAAATTTCTCATTTCTATTTTGGGACCAACAAGTGTTGGAAAAACATCTATTTCACTTTTTTTAGCAAAAAAATTGAAAACAGAAATTCTATCTTGTGATTCCAGACAATTCTATAAGGAACTAAAAATAGGTACTTCCATGCCTACTTTGGAAGAACTTAGCTCTATTCCTCATCATTTTATAGGACATTTAACCATTCATCAAATTTATAATGCAAAGTATTTTGAAAGAGATTCTTGTAATAAAATGAATGAATTATTTCACAAATACTCTATTTTAATTATGGTAGGAGGATCGGGGTTGTATGAAAAAGCAGTTACAGATGGATTATCGGATATTCCTTATATCGATTCAAATATTAGAAAGAATTTAATTTATAATTTCAAAAAAAAAGGAATTTCTTTTTTACAGAAGGAAGTAAAAAAATATGAAGGATTTCCAATTCATTTAGATTTTAACAACCCAATACGTTTAATTAGATTTTTAGAAATAGTTAAATCTACTGGTTCTCTTCCTTCTTTTTTCTTCAAAAGAAAATCAAAAAAGAATTTTACTGTTATAAAAATAGGATTAATTCTACCAATAAATGAAATTTATTTCCGAATAAGTAACAGAGTAGAAAAAATGATTCAAAATGGACTATTGAACGAAGCAAGAAAATATTACTCTTATAGACATTTAAATAGTTTAAAAACCATAGGATACAAAGAATTATTTGATTTTTTTTATAAAAAAAAAACTTCTATTCAAGAAGTTATAGAAAAAATAAAAAAAAACACTAGAAAATATGCAAAAAGACAATTAACATGGTACAGAAAAGATCCTTCGATAACATGGTTTCATCCAAAAGAAAAAGAAGAAATATTTTCTTTTATTTTAAAGAAAGTGGGCAATACTGGATTTGAACCAGTGACCTCCTGCTTGTAAAACAGATGCTCTAAACCAAACTGAGCTAATTGCCCTTGTTTTCCAAATGTAAGGAAAAATTTAAAATTAAAACTTCAGATACAACAAAAGTACTTCCACTTATCAAAATCAAATCCCTTTTTTTAGATTTGTATTGAGCGTATAAAAAAGCTTTTTTTACAGAAGTAAAAAAATTTACTTTTTTGTTTTTATTAAAAATTCTCTTTACCAATATTTTTAAATCATGAATAGGAAATTTCCTTTCTATATTTGGTTGACAAAAATAATAAAAAGCTTCAGTAGGAAAATATTTTAATAACTTTTCTACTTTTTTTTCTTTTACAAAACCTAATACTAAATGTAAGTTTTGATACGATTCTTTTTTTAATTGGTTACTCACCATAAAAAACCCATCTTCATTATGAGCAATATCACAAATAATTTTTGGATTATTCCGTAATATATGCCAACGTCCTTTTAAATTGGTATTTTTAATAACATTTTTCAATCCATTTCTTATAGATTTATTCGAAACAAAAACATTTTTTTTTTTCTGTAAAATATCTATAGTATTTAACACAATTATTTTATTGAAATTTTGATAGTTGGCTTCCAAAGGAATTTGATATTTAGAATAATCTTTTATATATTTTGAAAAATATATAGGAGAATTTTTTTTTAAAGCTTCTTTCAAAAAAAGTAATTTTATATTATTTGATATTCTATTTCCAATTAGAACCGATATATTTTTTTTTATAATTCCTGCTTTTGCTAAAGCTATTTCCAATAGATCTTTTCCAAGAATTTCCGTATGATCTTCACTAATATTAGTAATTACGGATATTTCAGGACATATAATATTAGTAGAATCTAAAAGACCTCCCATTCCTACCTCAATTACTGCTATATAAATTTTTTTTTCTTTAAAATATTGAAAAGCTAAAGCAGTATTCATTTCAAAAAAAGAAATTTGTTCTTTCTCTATAATTTTTTTATTATCCTTGATAAAATCTATGATAAAATCTTTTTCTATTAACAATCCATTACAGCTAATTCTTTCTCTAAAATCCACTAGATGAGGAGAAGTCAACCAACCAACATTATACTTTTCTTCTTGTAAAATGGAAGATAACATATGAACTGTAGATCCTTTTCCATTTGTTCCCCCTACATGAATACTTTTAAAACAATTTTGAGGATTTCCTAAATAAGAACAAAAAGTTTGTATTCTTTTTAAACCTGGTTTATATGATTTTAATCCAATATTTTGATAAATTGGTAAACGATTAAAAATCCATTGAACAGTTTCAAAATAATTCATCAGTATATATTTATAACAAAAATAGATTTTTTATAAAAAAATCATTAAATTTGTCGATTTTTTACAATTTAATTATTTACGATAATAAAATCACATTTACACTTTATTGAAAAAATTATAGAAGAAGATATAAAAAATGGGTTTCCAATTGAAAAAATTAGATTTAGATTCCCACCAGAACCAAATGGTTATCTTCATATTGGACATGTTAAGGCCATGTATCTAAATTTTGAATTGGGAAAAAAGTATAAAGCTCCAGTAATTTTAAGATTTGACGATACCAATCCTATTGGAGAAGAAAATAAATTTATAGAATCTATAAAAAAAGATATACGATTTTTTGGCTTTGAATGGAGTCAAGAAGGTTATGCTTCGGATTATTTTCAAAAACTTTATGAATGGGCTATAAAACTTATTAAAATAAATAAAGCTTATGTGGATGATCAACCTAAAAATATAATACAATTACAAAGAAAAAATCCTTTTGAATATGGAATTCATAGTGATTATAGAAATAGATCCATCCAAAAAAATTTAGATTTATTTGAAAAAATGAAAAACGGTTTCTTTGAAGAAAAATCATGTGTATTAAGAGCAAAAATAAACATGAATTCTTCCAACATGAATATGAGAGATCCAATAATGTATAGAATATTAAAAAAAAAACATCATCGTACAAAAAACCAATGGTGTATTTATCCAACTTATGATTGGACTCATGGTCTATGTGATTATATTGAACAAATATCTCATTCATTATGTTCCTTAGAATTTGAAAATAGACGTCCTTTATACAATTGGTATCTAGATCAAATTTGTGAAAAAAATAAAATAAGACCTAAACAAATAGAATTTTCAAGATTAAACTTGAGTCATTCTATAACTAGTAAAAGAAAAATACAATACTTAATAGAAAAAAAAATAATACAATCCTGGGAAGATCCACGTCTTTTTACCATAGCTGGATTGCGTTGTAGAGGTTACACTGCTATAGCTATAAAAAATTTCATTCAAGAAATAGGAATCACAAAAAGAAATAATATTATTGACACATCTCTTTTAGAATTTAGAATTAGAGAACATTTGAATAAAATATCGCCTAGAGTAATGGTTGTATTAGATCCTATAAAACTTATCATTGATAATTATTCTTCCAATTATACTGAATGGGTTAATGCAGAAAATAATCCAGAAAATCCAAAATTTGGATGTAGAAAAATCCCTTTTTCTAAATTTTTATATATTGAAAAAAATGATTTTTTAGAAAAAAAAAGAAAAAAATTTTTTAGACTTTCAATTGGACAAGAAGTAAGACTTAAAAATGCTTACATTATTAAAGCCAATTCTATAGTAAAAGATTCTAATGAAAAAATTATAGAAATACATTGTTCCTATGATCCTACAAGCAAATCTGGTAAAAAAGTAAAAACGGAAAAAAAAGGAAGAATAAAAAGCACTTTACACTGGGTTTCTATCAAACATTCCATTCCTATACAAATACATCTATATTCTCCTCTTTTCTTAAAAAGAGATACAAATAAAAATTTTAAAAAATATATTAATCCAAAATCAATAGAAAAAATAATGGCTTATGCAGAACCATCCATTCGGAATGCAAAAAAAGGAGATCATTTCCAGTTCCAAAGAATTGGATATTTTTATGCAGATAATTACAATGATCAACTAGTTTTTCATAAGACAGTTTCTATTAAGGATAAATGGAACAAAATCAACAATAAATCTAAATCAGAAAATTTCTGATATAGTATTTTCATATTCTATTAAACCAGTTCCTGCAGGAATTTTATGACCTACAATAACATTTTCTTTTAATCCATATAAATTATCGGTTTTACTACTAATAGCTGCTTCACTTAAAACTTTTGTAGTTTCTTGAAAAGAAGCTGCAGATATAAAAGATTTAGTTTGTAAAGCTGCTCTTGTAATTCCCTGTAATATAGGTCTTGCCGTTGCTGGAATCGCATTTCTAGTTTTTATCAGTTTCTTCTTTTTATATTTTAAAACTGCATTTTCATTTCTAAAATCTCTACAACTAATCAGATCTCCAAATTGAAATATTTCAGAATCTCCAGGATCTTCAACCACTTTCATTCTAGATATTCTATCATTTTCTTCTATAAAATCATCTTTATATTCAATATTTCCTTCTAAAAATCTGGTATCTCCGACTTCTAGAACTTCTACCTTTCGCATCATTTGTAAAACAATTACCTCAAAATGTTTATCATTGATTTTTACTCCCTGCAAACGATATACTTCTTGTATTTCTTTAACTAAATATTCTTGAACTGCTCTAGCTCCTTGGATATTTAAAATATCATTTGGAGTAACAGCCCCATCTGATAAAGGCATTCCTGCCTTTACATAATCATTCTCTTGAACAAGAATCTGATTAGAAAGTTTAACGAGATATTTTCTAATTTCTCCTGTTTTAGACTCAACAATAATTTCTCTATTCCCTCTTTTTATTTTTCCATGACTTACTATTCCATCCATTTCTGATACTACAGCTGGATTAGAAGGATTACGAGCTTCGAATAATTCAGACAAACGAGGCAATCCACCTGTAATATCTCCAGATTTAGCAGATTTCCTAGGAACTTTCACCAAAATTTTTCCTACTTCTATTTCTTCTTTATCCTCTACCATTAAATGAGCACCTACCGGTAAATTATAGACTTTCAGTTCTTCATCATTATCATCAATGATTTTTAATGTTGGTATCAAATTCTTATTCCTTACTTCTGTAATAACTTTTTCTTTAAATCCAGTTTGTTCATCTATTTCTACTTGATAGGTAATTCCTTGTTCTAAATGTTGATAAGATATTCTTCCACTATATTCTGCTACAATAACAGCATTATACAAATCCCATTTACATATCTTATCTCCTTCTTTTAATTTATCACCAGATTTAACATATAAAGTAGATCCATAAGGAATATTATGAACCATTAAAATAGATGATTTATTTTGATTAAAAAGTTTCATTTCTGCAGAACGAGAGACTACAACATCTACTTTTTTTCCATAATCATTTTTTATTTGTACAACTTTCAAGTCTTCAAACTCTATAATTCCATCATATTTTGCTTGTATTTGTGAAGATTCTGTAATATTTCCAGCTGTTCCCCCAACATGAAAAGTTCTAAGAGTTAATTGAGTTCCAGGTTCTCCAATAGACTGAGCAGCAATAACTCCTACAGCTTCTCCTTTTTGAACTATTTTTCCTGTAGATAGATTTCTTCCATAACATTTAGAACAAATACCCATTTTAGATTCACAAGTGAGAGGAGAACGAACCTCCACAAATTCTATCCCAGACTTCTCAATTGTATACGCAATTTTTTCGTCAATTATTTCTCCAGAAGAAACTATTACTTGATTATTTTCAGGATGACAAACATCGTTTAAAGATATACGTCCTAAAATTCTATCGAATAACGTCTCAACTATTTCTTCATTTTTTTTTAAGGAATAAATTTTTAAACCACGCAAAGTTTTACAATCCTCCATTTTGATAATCACATCCTGTGCTGCATCGACTAAACGTCGTGTAAGATATCCTGCATCTGCAGTTTTTAGAGCTGTATCTGCTAATCCTTTGCGAGCTCCATGAGTAGATATAAAATATTCTAAAATAGAAAGTCCTTCTCTAAAGTTTGATAAAATCGGATTTTCTATAATCTCTCCACTAGAAGATCCTGCTTTTTGAGGTTTAGCCATCAAACCCCGCATTCCAGAAAGTTGACGAATTTGTTCCTTAGATCCTCTAGCTCCTGAATCCAACATCATGTACACAGGATTAAAACCCTGTTTATCCTCACGCATATGTTTCATTACTTTTTCTGTGAGCATAGAATTTGTGTTGGTCCATACATCAATAACTTGATTGTAACGTTCATTATTGGTTATTAAACCCATATTATAATTCATTTTTACATTATCAACTTGCTTGATAGCATGATCAACCATATCCTTTTTATCATCCGGTATAATAATATCCCCTAATCCAAAAGAAAGACCTCCTTTAAATGCATTATAGAATCCTAATTCTTTAATATCATCTAAAAATTTTGCAGTAGTAGGAACATCTGTAAAATGTAAAATTTTTCCTATAATCTCTCTTAAAGATTTTTTCGTAAGAGATTCGTTAATATATCCTACTTTTTTAGGAACAACTTTATTAAATAACACTCTCCCTACAGTAGTTTCTATCAATTGATTAGATAATGAATTATTATCTTTTCGAACAGATACTTTTACTCTAATTACGGCATGCAATTCTACTATATTTTGATTGTAAGCTATTTCTACCTCCTCTGAAGAATAAAAAGTAAGATTTTCTCCTTTTACTTTTCTATTATTTGAGGAATATAATGGTTTAGTCATGTAATACAATCCCAACACCATATCTTGAGATGGAACAGTTATAGGGGATCCATTAGCAGGATTCAATATATTTTGAGAAGCCAACATCAGGATTTGAGCTTCTAAAATAGCTCCAGGAGACAAAGGCAAATGTACGGCCATTTGATCTCCATCAAAATCTGCATTAAAAGCTGCACAAACTAAAGGATGTAATTGAATAGCTTTTCCTTCTATTAATTTAGGTTGAAAAGCTTGAATACCCAATCTATGTAAGGTAGGAGCTCTATTCAACAATACAGGATGACCTTTCAATACATTTTCCAAAATATCCCATATCATGGGATCTCTTTTATCAATAATTTTTTTAGAAGATTTTACAGTTTTTACTATTCCTCTTTCAATCAATTTTCTTATAACAAAAGGTTTATAAAGCTCTGCAGCCATATCTTTAGGAAGTCCACATTCATGCAATTTTAAATGAGGCCCTACTACAATAACTGAACGAGCAGAATAATCTACTCTTTTTCCAAGAAGATTCTGTCTAAAACGACCTTGTTTTCCTTTTAAAGAATCCGATAAAGATTTTAAAGGACGATTAGCTTCAGACTTTACTGCAGAAACTTTTCTTGAATTATCAAAAAGAGAATCTACAGCTTCTTGAAGCATTCTCTTTTCATTTCTAAGAATCACTTCAGGAGCTTTAATCTCTATAAGTCGTTTCAAACGATTATTCCTTATAAGAACACGACGATACAAATCTGTCATATCAGAAGCTGCATAACGACCTCCATCCAAAGGGACCAAAGGACGTAATTCAGGAGGAATAACAGATAAAACATGAATAATCATCCAAGAAACATTTCCTCCATTTTTTTTACCTTCTCTAAATGATTCTACTATTTGTAAGCGTTTTAATGCTTCAGTTTTTCTTTGTTTTGACGTTTCATTTTTAGCTTGATTTCTTAATTCAAAAGATAAAACATCTAAATCTAGACGATTTAAAAGATCCTCTATACAATCTGCTCCCATTTTAGCTATAAATTTATTTGGATCTGCATCCTCTAAAAACTGATTTTCTTTTGGAAGTTTTTGTAAAACAGATAAATATTCTTCTTCTGTAAGAAAATCTCCTTTTTGTAAACTAGTTCCATCTTTACGAGATGCTATCCCACCTTGTATTACCACATACCGTTCATAATAAATGATCATATCCAGCTTTTTAGATGGGTAACCTAATAAATAGCCTATTTTGTTAGGGGAAGAACGAAAACACCAAATATGAACTACAGGAACAACAAGACTAATATGTCCCATACGTTCCCTCCTCACTTTTTTCTCAGTAACTTCAACTCCACATCTATCACAAACAATTCCTTTGTAACGAATTCTTTTATATTTTCCACAAGCACATTCATAATCTTTGACTGGACCAAAAATACGTTCACAAAAAAGACCATCTCTCTCAGGTTTATGAGTTCTGTAATTGATTGTTTCTGGTTTTAAAACTTCTCCATGAGATTCTTTTAATATAGATTCTGGAGATGCCAACCGAATTGTAATTTTTTTAAATCTATTATTTTTTTTTCTATTCATTTTTTATAACGGATAATAATTTTTACTCTTCTAAATTAATATCCAAACCTAATCCTTTCAATTCATAACATAAAACATTAAAAGATTCTGGATTATTTGGTTCTGGCATAGGATCTCCTTTAACTATTGCTTCATAAGTTTTAGCCCTTCCTATAACATCATCTGATTTCACCGTTAATATTTCACGTAATATATTGGAAGCTCCAAAAGCTTCTAAAGCCCAAACTTCCATTTCTCCAAAACGTTGACCTCCGAATTGAGATTTCCCTCCTAAAGGTTGTTGAGTAATAAGAGAATAAGGACCTATAGAACGAGCATGCATTTTATCATCTACCATATGACCAAGCTTTAACATATATATGACTCCTACTGTTGCAGGTTGATCAAATCTCTCTCCAGTTCCTCCATCAAACAAATAGGTTGTTCCAAAACGAGGAATTTCAGCTTTATCCGTATATTCCGATATTTTTTCTATGCTAGCTCCATCAAATATAGGTGTAGCAAATTTAGTATTTAACTTATATCCCGCCCAACCTAATACTGTTTCATATATCTGTCCAATATTCATCCTAGACGGAACTCCTAATGGATTTAAAACAATATCTACGGGACTTCCATCTTCTAAAAATGGCATATCTTCTTCACGAAGGATACGCGCTACTACTCCTTTATTTCCATGCCTACCAGCCATTTTATCTCCTACTTTTAACTTTCTTTTTTTTGCAATATAAACTTTAGCCATTTTTACAATACCGGAAGGTAATTCATCTCCAACCGTAATAGAAATTTTTTTATGTTTCAAAACACTATTTAAATCATTAACCGAAATCTCATAATTGTGTAATACTTCCGATACAAGATTATTGGTTTCTACATCATCAGTCCAATTGTATGGATCTATTACTGAATAATCCGATATTCTATTAAGTAATTTTAAGGTAAATTTAGTTCCTTTCTCTATTATTTTTCTTTCATTATTCCAAAATATTTTTTTAGAAATCTTTCCATGCAAAATAGTACACAATTTTTGTAATAACTTATTTCTTAAATCCGAAAATTTTTTATTGTGTTCTTTTTCTAGACGTTCTATCTGCATTCTATCCTTAGCTCTAGATTTTTTATCTTTTATGCTTCTAGTAAATAGTTTTGTATCAATTACAACTCCAAATAAGGAAGGTTCTGCTCTTAAAGAAGCATCTTTTACATTTCCTGCTTTATCTCCAAAAATAGCTCTTAATAATTTTTCTTCTGGAGTAGGATCAGATTCTCCTTTTGGAGTTATTTTTCCAATAAGTATATCACCAGGTTTCACTTCGGCTCCAACACGAATAATCCCATTTTCATCCAAATTTTTAGTAGCTTCTTCACTAACATTGGGAATGTCATTGGTTAATTCTTCCATTCCTAATTTTGTATCACGGACATCTAAAGAATACTCCTCTATATGAATAGACGTAAACCAATCTTCACTCACTACCTTTTCTGAAATAAGTACTGCATCTTCAAAATTGTATCCATTACAAGGAATAAAAGCAGCTCTTAAATTCCTTCCTAAAGCCAATTCTCCATTTTCAGTAGCATATCCTTCACACAATATTTGTCCTTTTACTATTCTCATTCCTTTTTTAACAATAGGTTTTAAATTGATACATGTATTTTGATTGGTTTTTCTAAATTTGATCAAATCATAAACCAGAATTTCAGAATCAAAACTCACCATAGATTCTTTTTCCGTTTGATCATAACGAATAATTATTTTTCTTGCATCAATGTATTCTACTATTCCATTACTTCTTGCATTAATTAAAATACGAGAATCCCTTGCTACTACTTTTTCTAATCCTGTTCCTACAATAGGTTGTTCAGGTTTCAATAGTGGAACGGCTTGACGCATCATATTGGATCCCATAAGTGCTCTATTCGCATCATCATGTTCCAAAAAAGGAATTAAAGAAGCAGATATGGAGGCTATTTGATTGGGATAAACATCTACATAATCTACTTGTTCCGGTTTTACTATTGGAAAATCTCCATCTTCACGAGCTATAATTCTATCAGAAATAAAATTACCATATCTATCTACAGCATTGGCTTGTGCGATAATTTTTCCTTCTTCCTCTTCTGCACTTAAATATTTTACCTTAGATTTAAAATCTACTTTTCCATTTTTTGTTGACCTATAAGGAGTTTCTACAAAACCCATTTTATTTACCTTTGCAAAAACAGAAAGAGAAGAAATTAATCCAATATTTGGCCCTTCTGGAGTTTCAATAGGGCATAACCTTCCATAATGAGAATAATTCACATCTCTTACTTCAAACCCCGCTCTTTCCCTAGATAATCCTCCAGGACCTAAAGCCGATAATCTTCTTTTGTGTGTTATTTCAGACAATGGATTAGTCTGATCCATAAATTGAGATAATTGATTGGTTCCAAAAAAAGTATTTATAACGGAAGATAACGTTTTAGAATTAATCAAATCTATTGGCATAAAAACCTCATTATCTCGAACATTCATACGTTCTCTAATAGTTCTAGACATCCTGGATAAACCAATACTAAATTGAGTATAAAGTTGTTCTCCTACAGTTCTAACACGTCTATTGGACAAATGATCTATATCATCTACCTCTCTTTTAGAATTAAACAAAGCATTCAAATGTTCAACTATAGCAATAATATCCTCTTTAGTCAACACTAAGTGATTTGGATCAATATTTAAACCAAGACGTTTATTTAATCGATATCTCCCTACAGGTCCTAAACTATATCTAGAATCGGAAAAAAATAGCTTATCGATAATTCCTCTAGCTGTTTCTTCATCTGGTGGATCTGTATTCCTAAGTTGTCTATATATATATTCTACCGCTTCCTTTTCCGAATTTGTAGGATCTTTTTGCAAGGTATTATAAATAATAGAATAGTCTTTCTTCTTTCCACTTTCTTTATGCAACCAAATTATTTTGATCTTATGTTGAATAATTAGATCAATATGCTCTTTTTTTAGAATAACATCTCTATCTATTAGAATTTCATTTTTTTCTATGGATATAACTTCTCCTGTTTCTTCATCCACAGAATCTTCATGCCAAATATTCAATATTCTAGCAGCTAAAATTCTGTTCAAAATATTCTTTTTATTTTCTTCATTAACTTCAAATTCTTCTGCTAAATCAAATATTTCTAATATATTTTTGTCTCTTTCATATCCAATAGCACGCAATAAAGTTGTCATTGGTAATTTTTTCTTTCTATCAATATACGCATACATAACATTGTTAATGTCTGTAGCAAATTCAATCCAAGAACCTTTAAAAGGAATAACTCTTGCAGAATATAATTTTGTTCCATTTGCATGATGAGATTGTCCAAAAAAGACACCAGGAGAACGATGTAATTGAGAAACAATTACACGTTCCGATCCATTAAAAATAAAAGATCCAGAAGGAGTCATATAGGGATAATTTCCTAAATAAACATCTTGATATACAGTTTCAAAATCCTCATGTTCTGGATCCGTACAATACAGTTTCAATTTTGCCTTTAAAGGAACACTATAAGTCAACCCCCTTTCAATACATTCTTCTATAGAATATCTAGGATAATCTATAGAATATCCTTTAAATTCTAAAACAAAGGAATTCCTTGCATCAGAAATTGGAAAATTTTCTGTAAAAGCTTTAAATAATCCTTCGTTTTTTCTTTCTTCCGGTTTTGTATCAATTTGAAAAAACTCTTTAAAAGATTTTATTTGAATATCCAAAAAATCAGGATACTCTACTTTTTCTTTCACTGATGCAAAAGTAATTCTTTCTGATTCTTTTTCTGTATTCACCAAATCTTACAGTATTTTAAACTTTTATAAAAAAAAACCAAAAATTATATTTTTTATTTCAATTCCACTTCAGCTCCTATTTCCTCAAGTCTCCTTTTTAAGTCTTCTGCTTCTTTTTTTCCAACAGATTCTTTGAGCACATTTGGAATATTATCCACCAATTCTTTGGACTCTTTAAGTCCTTTTCCAGTAATTTCTTTAACTAATTTTACAACAGCTAATTTAGAATTCCCTGATGATTTTAAAATTAAATCAAAAATATTCTTTTCTTCTTCTTTTTTTTCGGAATATTTTTCTTTATCAGAAGATGCTACTGATGAAACTAAAAGAGGATTAGTAGGTTCAATCCCATACTCTTTTTTTAAAAAAGAAGCTAATTCATTAACTTGTTTAATAGTAAGATTAACCAATTGTTCTGCTAACTTTTCTATCATTTTATTTCTTTTTTTTATTTTTACCTAAAGACAATATTCCTAGAATATTATGTATTTTATGTTCTCCTAATTTTAAATAAAAAAGGATATTTTCAATTGGATTTCGAAGGATATTCAAAATATCAATTATAAGATCTTTTTTAGACTTAATATTAAGCAATAGATCCAAATCTTTATTTCCAAAATAAAAACAGTCTTCCACATATGCTCCTTTCAAATAAGGTTTTTCTATTTTCTCTTTATAATGAAAATCTTTTATAACTCTTGATGGAGTACTTCCTAAAGTAGAAAATAAAATAGAGGTATTCCCATTTAATATAGGAAAAAAAGTATTGAATTTTTTATTGCAAATTTTTCCTAAAGCTTTTCTCAGTAAAGTATTTTTTACTACTTTCATTTTAACATTATATTCATGAAAATTTTTTCTAAGAATAGAAACTTGATTAGAATTTAAATCAGATATATCAATTAAATATATAGTAGCATTATTATTATCCGATAATAAAGAAATTAATTCTAATAGTTCTTTTCTTTTTTTTTCTTTCTTCATTCTTTTACAAAACTTTTAACATCCAAAGATATACTATTACTCATGGTAGTAGATAGATAAATACTTTTTATTCCTTTATAATAATAGGATTTACTACGGATAACACGAATAATTTTTTTCATCAAAGTCGTTAAATTATCCGATAAACATTTTGGAGAAAAAGAAACCCTTCCAATAGAAGTATGAATAATTCCAAAACGATCTACCTTAAACGATATTTTACCAGATTTAATTTCTTTAATGGATTTTCCTGGATTAGTAGATACTGTGTCCAATCTAGGATTCGGCATTAATCCTTTTGGTCCTAATATCTTTCCTATGGATACCAATTTATTCATAATTAATGGCATAGTAATTATAACATCTATTTCCATCCATCCAGATTTAATCTTTTCTATGTAATCATCTAATCCTACATAATTTGCCCCAGCTTCTTTAGATTCTAATTCTTTATCTTTAGTAACTAAAGCTAAAATACGAATATTTTTTCCTGTTCCATGTGGTAATCGAACAGTTTCTCGTCCCATTTGATTTGATGAGGAGGAAATATGTGGATCTATTCTTAAACGAACAGAAACATCCACAGATGCATCAAATTTAACAAAAGATATTTCTTTAACAAGAGAAGAAGCTTCTTCTAAAGAATATTTTCTCTTATTATCTATTTTTGCTAGAATTATTTTTCTATTTTTAGTTAATCTTATTGACAATGAAATTATTATTTATAAATTTCTATCCCCATAGAACGTGCTGTTCCAGATACCATGGATATAGCAGCTTCAATTGAGAAACAATTCAAATCTTCCATTTTATTTTCCGCAATTATTTTGATTTTATTCAAACTTATTTTTCCAATTTTAGAACGATTTGGTTCCTTAGATCCTTTCTCTAATTGTATTGCATTAAGTAACTGAATAGATACTGGAGGTTTCTTAATTACAAAATCAAAAGATTTATCTTCATATATAGTAAGGATCACTGGACATATTTTTCCATTCCATTCTTCTTTAGTTCGTAAATTGTACTGTTTACAGAATTCCATTATATTCACTCCAGAACTTCCTAAAATAGGACCAATAGGAGGAGAAGGATTTGCTTTTCCTCCAATTATATTTTGGATTTTTATTCTTTTTACTACTTTTTTATCCATTAAATCTTTTCTATTTGTGTAAAATTCAATTCTAATGGAGTCCTCCTCCCAAAAATTAAAACTGATAATTCTAGTTTTCTTTTTTCTTCATTAATTTTCTCTATAGTTCCATTGAATCCATTAAAAGGACCATCTATAACCTTGATCGTTTCCCCAATTACAAAAGGAATACTTATATTTTCATAGCTTTCTGATAATTGATCTATTTTCCCCAACATCTTATTCACTTCTTCTTTTCTCATTGGAATAGCGGAACCACCTTTTCCTTCACTTAAAAAATTAATAACACCGGGAACATTTTTAATGGCGTGTACAGCTTCTCCTTCCAGATTAGCTTCTATCATCACATATCCAGGATAATAAACTTTTTCCCTATGAATTTTTTTTCCCTTTCTCATTTGTATAACTTTTTCAATGGGAACCAAAACCTTTCCTATATGTTCTTGAAATCCATTATTTCTAATTTCATTCTCAATATATGATTTTATCTTATTTTCTTGACCACTAATGGTTTTTAGAACATACCATTTTCTTTCTAAACTTTCTAAATCACTCATCAATTTTTTTTTATAAGGAAAACAATTTTTTAATAAAAAAAATAAACAAACCATCTACACCATATAAAAACATAGATAGAAATATAGAAAAAAACGACACTATTAGTGTAGTAATTTGCAAATCTACCCACTTAGGCCATGTAATGCAATAAAAAAATTCATCATAAATCTCAAAAAAAAAATTATTTTTTTTCATATTTTATTTGCACGGATGGTAAGAATCGAACTTACGACCTTCGGTTTTGGAGACCGATGCTCTACCAACTAAGCTACATCCGTTTGATGAAATATCATCCATCCATAATTTTAATAACTTGTCCTGCTCCAACCGTTTTTCCTCCTTCACGAATAGCAAAACGTAAGTTTTCATTCAAAGCAACTGGCTGATGTAAATCTACTTCCATAGAAATATTATCCCCCGGCATAACCATCTCTACTCCTCCTAATAAATGAATCACCCCAGTAACATCTGTAGTTCTCAAATAAAATTGAGGACGATATTTATCATGAAAAGGAGTATGCCTACCTCCTTCCTCTTTTGTAAGTATATACACCTCAGCTCTAAATTTTTTGTGAGGGGTTATAGATCCTGGTTTTCCTATGACCATTCCACGTCTGATATCTTTTTTATCTATTCCACGTAATAGCAATCCTACATTATCACCTGCTTGACCTTTATCCAAAATTTTACGAAACATTTCCACTCCCGTGACTGTGGATGATAGTTTGATTTCTGCAAGACCTACAATATCTACCAAATCTCCTGTATTTATAATTCCACTTTCAATACGTCCTGTAGCTACAGTTCCCCTACCAGTTATGGTAAATACATCTTCTATAGGCATTAAAAATGGTTTATCCATTTCACGAACTGGTTCTGGAATATATTCATCTAAAATATTCATAAGTTCCTGAATTTTTTTAACCCATTTTTTATCTCCATTCAAAGCTCCTAAAGCGGATCCTTGTACAATAGGAATCTTATCCCCTTCATATTCATATTTAGAAAGCAATTCTCGTATTTCCATTTCCACCAATTCTAATAATTCTGGATCATCTACTTGATCTACTTTATTCATAAAAACAACTATTTTAGGAACTCCTACTTGACGTGCCAATAAAATGTGCTCCCTGGTTTGAGGCATAGGACCATCTGTAGCAGCCACTACCAAAATAGTTCCATCCATTTGAGCTGCTCCAGTAATCATATTTTTAATATAATCGGCATGTCCTGGACAATCGACATGGGCATAATGTCGTTTATTCGTTTCATACTCTACATGAGAAGTATTTATGGTAATTCCTCTAGCCTTCTCTTCTGGAGCATTATCAATTGCATCAAAACTTTTTTCCTCTGCCAATCCCATTTCTGATAATACTTTTGTAATAGCTGCTGTTAAAGTCGTTTTTCCATGATCCACATGACCTGTGGTCCCTATATTCAAATGTGGTTTGTCACGTTTAAATTTTTCTTTTGCCATGATTTTCTTAAATTTTTAATAGAAAGCCAATGGCGGGAATTGAACCCGTGACCTCTTTCTTACCAAGAAAGTGCTCTCCCACTGAGCTACATTGGCCATAAATGGAGCGGAAGACGGGATTCGAACCCGCGACATTCAACTTGGAAGGCTGATGCTCTAACCAACTGAGCTACTTCCGCAATTAAAAATGGGGAGAGCAGGATTTGAACCTGCGAAGGCAAAGCCAACAGATTTACAGTCTGTCCTCGTTAACCATACTTGAGTATCTCCCCAAAAAAAAAATAAGCCGGAGGAGGGATTCGAACCCACGACACCGAGATTACAAATCACGTGCTCTGACCATCTGAGCTACACCGGCTATTTCATGATCAACACAATTGTTCACTAACAATGGAAATCAGGTGGATACAAATCTATAGAGATTTTTATAATTCTCAAAAAAATAATGAGAATTATAAAATCTTTACATGTTTAATCTTTTTTTTAAAAATTAACAATAAAATAAAACCAATAAATATTACAAAATCGGATAAATTAAAAACAGGTCTAAAGAATTTAAAATTATAACCCCCAAAAAGTGGAATACAATAGGGAATATAAAAATCAATTATAGGAAAATAAAACATATCTACTACGCATCCTTCCATAAAGGAAGCATATCCACCAACTCCACTAACAAAACTTTTCCAAGAACGTATCTTAGAAATTCCTGAATAGGCGATCCATTTATGATCTTCTCTATTATAAACGGTTCCTGTATCAAATAATAAACCATAAAAAATACTATCCAAAAGATTGCCTATAGCTCCTGAGAGGATAAAAACAACAGGAACCATCAAATAATTCGAAGATTTATTTTTTACATTTTTATAAATAAAAAAAAATAAAAATAAAACAAAAATAAAACGAAAAACACTTAATAAAATTTTTCCAAAATATCCAGGAGCAAGATGAATTCCATAAGCCATTCCAGGATTTTCTATAAATAAAATCCAAAAAAAGGGAAATATGGAAAAGCCACTTCCAAGTTCAAAATGAGTTTTTATATAAATTTTTAAGATCTGATCTATAAATAGAATGATAAAAAAAAAATTTTATTCAAAATTTATTGTTTTAAAAACGCAATAAAACGTTCTTTAAAATACACCCTTTTTATTCTCTTCTAATCAATATGTATATTGAATCTTTTTCAAAATCTACCTTAATTCCTTTTCTTTTTATATTTTCTTCCAATACAAGATCTACAGAAAGAGTTTCTTGACAAATAAACTCTTTGTTCTTATGGATGATAGATTGTATTTTTTGAATAGCGTTTATATATAAGAATATTTTATCAATCACCTTGTATTTACACTTTTTTCTCAATTTTTGTATATGTCTAATTATTTCTCTTATCAAACCTTCTTCCCAAAGAAAACTCGTAATTTCCAAATCTAAAGCTATAGTCAATTCATTATCGAATAGGATAGACCAATTCCCAATGAATTCAGTAGTAATTTTAACATCTTTTAAAAAAAGTGCGATTTTTTCTCCTTGAAAAGAAAAAATATATTTTTTTTTTAGTTCTATTTCTTGAATATTCTCCTGAGAAAATTTTTTTATTATTTCAGATATTTCCTTGGTTTTATTTCCAAATCTAGGACCCAAAGATCTATAATTTGGTTGAATATGTTTTACTAATTTTAAATATTTGTGAGGATCCGTAAATTCAATGTTTTTTACATTGATTTCTTGTTTAAGAATATCATATGTTTTTTGTTGTAATCCCAAACGTATTTTTTCATCATGAATCAAAATGAGCAATCTTTGCAGAGGTTGACGAATCTTTATCCCATTTTTTTTTCTTATAGAGAAAACCATAGTAGTAATCTTTTGAACTAAAAGCATACGTTTTTCTAAATCTTCATTGACCAAACTAGAATTAAAATCTGGAAAACTAGTCAAATGAATGCTTTCAAAGTTCTCTTTTCTTGTAATAGAATTGAGATCTATATACAATTTTTCAGAAAAAAATGGAGCAATAGGAGATAATAATTTGGAAATAGTAATCAAACATTTATAAAGTATTTGATATGCCGAAATTTTATTTTTTGTATATTCTTCTTTCCAAAATCTTCTACGACATAACCTTACGTACCAATTACTTAACTTTTCTAATACAAAAAATAAAATAGTACGAGCAGCTTTGGTGGGATTGTAATCTGAATAGGATTCATCCACTATTTTAATCATCGTATTTAATTCAGAAAGGATCCAAAGATCTAATTCTGTATAATTTTCTAAAGAACAATCCTCTTCTTGATAAGAAAAACCATCTATATTAGCATACAAAACAAAAAAAGAATAAACATTATAAAGTGTCCCAAAAAATTTATTGATTCCTATATGAATTCCTTTGATGTCGAATTTTAAATTTTCCCAAGGTTCAGAATTAAATACAATATACCAACGTATTGCATCAGGTCCATAATGCTCTATTAAATCAAAAGGGTTTATAGTATTTCCTTTACTTTTAGACATTTTATGTCCTTTTTTATCCAAAACCAAACCGGTAGATACAACATTTTTATATGCTACAGAATTAAACAATAAAGAACTGATAGTATGCAAGGTAAAAAACCACCCTCTTGTTTGATCTATTCCTTCTGCAATAAAATCTGAAGGAAAAAATAGACATTGATCAATATATTCCTTATTCTCAAATGGATAATGAAATTGAGCATATGGCATAGCTCCAGAATCAAACCATACATCTATTAAATAAGGCTCTCTTTTCATTGGAATTCCTCTACTAGAAACCAATACAATTTGGTCTATAAAAGGTCGATGTAAATCGATTTTTTCATAATTTTCATCTTTCATATCATCAGGAATAAAATTTTCCAAAATATTATGAGACATAAATCCATATTCAATAGACTTTTTAATTTCTAGAATCAATTCTTTAATTGATCCTATAACTAATTCTTCTTTTCCATCTTTTGTTCTCCAAATTGGTAAAGGAGTCCCCCAATATCTAGTACGTGATAAATTCCAATCTTTTATATTTTTTAACCAGGAATAAAAACGTTTTTTTCCTATAAATTTAGGATACCAATTGATTTCTTTATTCAAAAAAATTAATTTTTCTTTTGATTTTGTTGTTTGGATGAACCATGATTCTAAAGGATAATAAATAATTGGTTTCTCAGTCCTCCAACAGTGTGGATAAAAATGTGTATACATTTCTACTTGGAAAACTTTTTTTTCTTTTTCAAGAAAAGAAACAATCTCTTGATCGACTGAAACGGATTTTGTATTTCTTTTTGGATCGAAATCATTTTTTACGTATTTTCCCCCAAATCCATGAGGATAACTATCCAAAAATCTCCCTTGCATATCCACTAGAGGAACAGGAATATTTTCTTTGTTTAATACCAACATAGATGGGATTTTATTTCTTCTAGCTACCGTTGAATCATCGATACCAAATGTAGGAGCTATATGAACAATTCCAGTTCCTTCCATTTCATTTACAAAATGACCTTCTACAACTTGAAAAGCGTTTTCTTCTTTTTTATAAGGTTTAAACCAAGGCAATAATTGTTCGTATCGGCTTTTAATGAGTTTATTTCCTTTAAATTTATATGCAATAAAATAAGGGATTTTATTATCTTTCTTTTCAATATTTAATTGATCCAATTCATAATTATTAGATACGGGATAAAATTTATTTGGCAATAATATTTTATGAATCAATTTTTCAGCAAAAATAATATTTTCCTTTGAAAAAGAATAGGAACAATAAGTTCTAACTAAAACATAATCTATGTTAGATCCAATAGCTAATGCTGTATTGGATGGAATAGTCCAAGGAGTTGTAGTCCAAACAATTAAATATGTATTCCCTGAAAATTCTTGAATCTCTTTTGGTAAAGTTTTTTTTTTAGTTTTAAATTTTAAAATAGGAGCTATTTGTTTTACCTTCTTATAGGTACCTGGCATATTCAATTCATGATAACTTAATCCTGTTCCTGCGGAAGGGGAATAGGGTTGAATGGTATAATCGGGATAAAGAATTTTTTTATGATATAGTTTTTTTATCAACCACCATACACTCTCTATATATTTTGTATTGTATGTAATGAATGGTTTTTCTAAATCCAGCCAATACCCCATTTTTTCCGTAAATTCCATCCATTTTTTCATAGAATCATTAACAAAACATTTACAAATTCTATTATACTTTTCTATGCTAATACTTTTTCCTATATCGTTTTTAGTAATTCCTATTTTTTTTTCTACATTTAATTCAATAGGTAATCCATGAGTATCCCATCCAGATTTTCTAATAACTTTTTTTCCTTTAAGAGTATGATATCTACAAAATATATCTTTTATCGTTCTGGATACTGTATGATGTATTCCAGGTTGACCATTTAAAGAAGGAGGCCCTTCATACAAAACATAACAACTATATTTTTTATTTTTACTAAAAATATTTCTAGATTGAAAACTTTTTTGAAATATTTTGTTTTTTTTCCAAAATTTATCTATTTCTCTATAAATCTCTTTGAGATCCAATTTTTTGTATTCTTTAAACCTTTTTGACATAATGAATTATAATTCAAAAACAAGGTTTTTTTATTGATTTACTCAATCCAACTTCATCAAAAGAATCCCTTATTTTAAAAATTTTACACTAGGTATGAACAAAAACAAAAATTCTTTAAAAAAAGAAGATACTCCTTTGATCAAGCAATATAATGATATAAAATCTAAATATCCAAATACTATACTGTTATTTCAAGTAGGAGATTTTTATGAAATTTTTGGAGATGATGCTATAAAATGTTCTAAAATATTGGATATAGTTTTGACTAAACGATCCAATAATAAAAATACCATTATTCATTTAGCAGGATTTCCTTATCATTCTTTAAATACTTATTTACCAAAATTAATACGATCAGGACATCGTGTAGCTATTTGTGATCAACTAGAGGAAGCAAAAAAAGGAAAAAATAATATAGTAAAAAGAGGAGTAATAGAATTAGTGACTCCAGGAACGGCTATAGATGAAAATATTTTACAAACTAAATCAAATAATTTTTTAGCTTCCATTCATGTGGGGAAAAAAAAATTAGGATTAAGTTTTTTAGATATTTCTACAGGAGAATTTTTTGTAACAGAAGATAAAAAAGAAAATATCCTGCAATATTTAAAACATTTTAATCCAAGTGAAATTCTTTTCCAGAAAAAAGAAAAAAAGTTTTTTGAAGAGTTTTTAAAAGACAAATATTATACTTTTTTAATAGAAGATTGGATATTCAATTATTCATTTTCTTATGAAAAATTAATTTCTCATTTTCAAACAAATTCTTTAAAAGGATTTGGAATAGATGATTTAAAATTAGGAATTACTGCGTCTGGCGTTATATTAAACTATTTATATGAAACTCAACACTATAAAATAAAACATATTTACAATATAAAAAAAATAAAAAAAGAGGATCATTTATGGATCGATGATTTTACCTTTCGAAATTTAGAAGTATTCCGTTGTTTTAACAAACAAGGAGTCTCCCTAATTGATATCATCGATAAAACAAACACTCCTATGGGAGGAAGATTATTAAAACATTGGATTCATTTTCCTCTAATAGACATTATTCATATAGAAAAACGTCATAGAATAGTAGAAGAACTTTTTTCTAATGTTTCTATTCGTACTTTTCTCCAAAAAGAACTTAAGGAAATCTATGATATAGAACGAATCATTTCTAAAATGTCTATTGAAAAAATTTCACCACGTGAAGTAATTACATTATATAAATCTTTAATGTCCATTGTAAGAATACAAAAAAAATTCTTATCCAATCAAAAATCTAAAATTTTTTTAGAAATTGGAAATTCATTCCAAGATTGTAACATAATATCTAAAAAAATTGTAAATACAATACATCAAGATCCTCCACATCATATTGAAAAAGGAAATGTAATAGTAAAAGGGTTTTCTAAAGAATTGGATGAAATTCGTCATTTATATTTTTCCAAAAAAGAATATTTAGAACAACTATGTTCCATCGAACAATTCAATACAGGTATTCATAATTTGAAAATTGGTTATAACAATATTTTTGGATATTTTTTTGAAGTAAGAACTTCAAAAAAAGATAAAGTTCCATCTCATTGGATACGAAAACAAACATTAACTAATTCTGAACGATATACTACCGAAAAATTAAAGAATTATGAGGCGCAAATTTTAAATGCAGAACAAAAAATACTTTCTATTGAAAAAGAAATTTTTCATAATTTAATCAATCAATTGTTAAAATATATAAAACCCCTACAAGAAAATGCAAAAATAATTGCAGAATTGGATGTATTATATTCATTTTCTATTTCTGCATTAGAAAATAATTATGTAAAACCAAAGGTCAATCATTCGTTTGGTTTATGTATAAAAAAAGGAAGACATCCTGTTATTGAAAGACAATTTCTATCAACCACATCATATATTCCTAATGATATAATTTTAAATAAGCTGAATCAACAAATATTGATAATAACGGGGCCTAATATGTCCGGAAAATCAGCCATTCTTCGTCAAACGGCTCTTATTATATTAATGGCTCACATAGGAAGTTTTGTCCCAGCTCAATATGCAGAAATAGGTTTAATAGATAAAATATTTAGCAGGGTAGGAGCATCCGATAATATTTCTTTAGGAGAATCTACTTTTATGGTAGAAATGAATGAAACCGCAAATATATTAAATAATCTTTCTAAAAGAAGTTTTCTTATCTTAGACGAAATAGGAAGAGGAACCAGCACTTATGATGGAATTTCAATTGCTTGGTCTATTGTGGAATTTTTACACAAAAGTCATTTTCAACCCCTTACTTTATTTGCTACTCATTATCATGAATTAAATAAAATGAGTTTTTCTTTTAAAAGAATTAAAAATTATCATGTTTATGTAAAAGAAATTGATGAAAATATTATTTTTATGCGCAAAATGATTGAGGGAGGAAGCGAACATAGTTATGGAATTCACGTTGCTAAAATTTCAGGAATGCCTATAGCAGTTATTCATAGAGCAAAAGAAATATTAAAAAAATTGAATGAAAAAAATTATAAAAAATCTTTTTTATCCAAAAAAAAAGCCTATTTTTTATTGAGAGAGATAACAAACGTTTTGAATGAAATGGATATTGATTCTCTTAATTCCATAGATGATGAAAATAAAAAATAAAGGTTTTTATTCGCGAGAATAGCTCAGTTGGTAGAGCACGACCTTGCCAAGGTCGAAGTCGCGGGTTCGAATCCCGTTTCTCGCTTCCATATTAGCCTGGGTGGTGGAATTGGTAGACACACAGGACTTAAAATCCTGTGATCATTATACGATCGTACGGGTTCAAATCCCGTCCCAGGTATTTTTTATTTTATACAATAATTGAAATAATTGGGAGATTCTTTCGTTATACTCACACTATGTGGATGATTCTCTTTTAATCCAGAATTTGTGATCCTTACAAATTTTCCCATTATCATCAATTCTTTAATGGTTGATACTCCACAATAACCCATTCCAGAACGTAATCCTCCACATATCTGATAAATAACATCTTTCATTGCCCCTCTATAAGGAACTCTTGCTTCTATTCCTTCTGGAACATACTTTTCGTTAAAATGAAAATAACGATCTCCACTTCCTTTTTTCATAGACACTAAAGACCCCATACCTACATATGTTTTAAACTTTCTTCCTTGAAAAATAATTTCTTCTCCCGGGGCTTCATCTGTTCCTGCAAATAAACTACCAATCATCACAGAACTTGCTCCAGCAGCAATAGCTTTTACTATATCTCCTGAATATCTTATTCCACCATCAGAAATAACATTAACATTTCTTGTTTTTGCATATTCATAAACATCATTGATGGCAGTAATTTGAGGCATTCCAACACCAGCTATAACTCTTGTTGTACAAATAGAACCGGATCCTATTCCTACTTTTAAAATAGTAGATCCCGCATCTATCAAATCTTTTGCAGCTTTCCTAGTTACAACATTACCAGCTACTAAGGTTAATTTTGGAAAATTATTTCGAATAGATTTTATTGTTTTCAACACCCCAATAGAATGACCATGAGCCGAATCTATAACGATCAGATCTACACCAAATTTCATTAGGGCTTCTACTCTATCTAAAGTATTTTTATCCGTTCCTACAGCTGCTCCTACACGTAAACGACCTTTGGAATCTTTACAGGCATTGGGATATTCTATTAAATTATCTATATCTCTAATTGTAATTAAACCTACTAATTTTTGAAAATCATCTACAATAGGTAATTTTTCTATTCTTTCTTTCAAAAGAATATTTTTTGCTTTTTCTAGAGTTATATTTTTTTTGGTAGAAGTGATCAAATTTTCTTTTGTCATCACATCTTCTACCAAGGAATCTAAATCCATACGATACTTGATATCTCTATTGGTTATAATTCCAACTAAAGTATGATCTTTTTCAACAACAGGAAGTCCAGAAATATGATAGGTATTCATAAGGAATCGTGCTTCTCGAAGTGTAGAATTTCTAGAAAGGGTTATTGGATCATCTATCATTCCACTTTCACTTCTTTTTACCTTATAAACTTCCTCTGATTGATTTTTGATATTCATATTCTTATGAATAATTCCTATACCTCCTTCTCTAGCTATGGATATAGCTAAAGAAGATTCCGTCACTGTATCCATAGCAGAACTTAATATAGGAATATTTAGTGTAATATCAAACGTTAAAGAAGTCTTAAGAGATACTTCTGATGGAAGAATTGAAGAATAAGATGGAACTAGTAATACATCATCAAAAGTTAAGGCTTCTTTTAAAATCTTTTTATTCATAATATTTAAATTTTTTTTCTATAATTTTTATTAAAAAAATATATAATATCCTTATTTTCAAGGAAAAAATAAAAGTCCAAACCTATGTGTAACATTCCATCATTCATTCTGTTTATTTATTATGGAATAAATACATATTTTTTCATGTCAAATTTTTATATAAATTTGTCCATAATATGTTATAACTGAAATACTATTGATTATGATGAAAAAATTAAGAATTATCATTGCAACTATTTTTTTAGCAATATTTTTATTTACAAGTAGTTGTAATAACAAGTCTAAAAACGAGAATCCCTCTCCAACAACCGAAGAGGAAAAAACATCCAATACTAACAATGAAAATCCAACAAATACAACTCCTCCTACTACACCTAGTGATGAGGAATCATCAAAAAATGAGGAATCTTCATCCAACAACAAAGATAAGGTAAATACAGAGGAGAACGAGAAAAATAATAAATAGAAAAAAAAAGCAAGGAAGAGAAAAAAAATCTCTCCCTTGCCTTTTGATTAACTTTTTACTCTAGCCTTTTTTCCCTTCAGAAACCTTAAATAATAGATTTTAGATCTACGAACCTTTCCCCTTTTATTCACTTCTATTTTTTGTATACTGGGTTGATTCAAAATGAATATACGTTCAATTCCGATATTTCCACTCATTTTACGTACCGTAAAAGTTTTTGTCAACCCTTTTCCTTTTTTCTTGATAACCAATCCTTTAAAAGATTGAATTCTTATTTTTTCTCCTTCTTTGACTTCAAAAAATACAGTTATGGTATCTCCAGAATTAAATAAAGGAAAATGATTTTTTTTAATCCATTTCCTCTCTATATATTCTACAAAATTATTCGACATATTAAAACGAATTTTTTATTTCATATAAAATTTCTTTTTCCAAAAAATTGACTCTTTCTCTTAAAGAACTTTCTATATGTATTCGAACTATATTTTCAGTATTAGATTTTCTTATGTGAATCCATTCATTATTCAGAAAATATATCTTAATCCCATCTTTTAAATTCATTTTTTTTCCTTTATATTTCCTTTTTATTCTTTCTAATATTTTTCCAATTTTTTTATTGGAAGATAATCGAATTTTTTTTTTCGACATAAAATAATTGGAATATCTTTTTTTTAATTCGGTTAACGATATTTTAGAAAGTTTGGAGATATAAGTTAAAAATAAAGCTATTCCCACTAAGGCATCTCTTCCATAACGTAAATCTGGATAAATGATACCTCCATTTCCTTCCCCACCAATAACTGCCTTAACCTCTTTCATTTTCTTAACAACATGAACTTCTCCTACAGAAGTCGCATAATAAGGAACTCCTTTATTTATAGATAAATCTTTTAAAGCCTGAGAAGAAGATAAGGTAGTAACAATAGATCCTAATTTTTCTTTCAATATATAATCAGCAACAGATACTAAAGTATATTCTTCTCCAAAAAAATCTCCATTCTCACAAATAAAAACAACTCTATCCACATCAGGATCTACAGCAATTCCTAAATCTGCTCCAACTTCTGAAACCTTTTTACAAATTTCTCTTAAATTTTTTTCAATAGGTTCAGGATTATGAATGAAATCTCCATGAGGGTCACAATACATTTTTACTACTTTAGCTCCAAAATATTCTTCTAAAAGTATTGGAACGGCTATTCCTCCTGTAGAATTAATTCCATCTACTACTATTTTAAATTTATATTTCTGGATTATTTTTTCATCTACCAATGGTAAAGAAAGAATGGTTTCTATATGTTGATGAATATAATTTTTTCTATAGAAATGAGAACCTAATTGATCCAAAGAGGCAAAATTAAAATATTCTTTTTCTACAATATAGGATAATTTTTCTATATCTTTTTCCGATAAAAATTCTCCTTTAGAATTAAACATCTTCAATCCATTCCAATTTTTTGGATTATGACTTGCAGTTAACATAACTCCACCATCCGCTTTTTCATTCATTACGGCTATTCCAACAGTAGGAGTAGTCGATAAACCAATATCAATAACATCGATTCCAAGACTTTGAAAAGTAATAACCAAAAACTGTTGAAACATAGAAGAAGTTGTACGACCATCCCTCCCCAATATGACCAGATACCTGTTTTTATTTTTATATTTTTTTTTCATCCAGGAAACATATCCTGAAGAAAATTTTATAATTTCTATAGGAGAAAAACCTTTCCCTACTTTTCCTCCCAATGTTCCTCTTATTCCAGATGAAGATTTTACAAGTGTCAAAAATTAATTGGATTTTTATTATTACAAAAATACAAAATTTTTACTCAAATTCTATAGCCTAAAAGATAGAAACTTTTTTTTTGATACATTTGATACAAAAGAATTATTCATTCTGATAAATAATCGTTATCCTCATCAATAGTTTCAATGAAAAAACTTTCTTGATCAAGAATGTTTTTTTTGTAATCTTCTTCCCATCCAGAAGATGATATTTTCTTTTCTTCAAAATCCATAAATTTAACCTGATCACTTATAAATCTTAGACGAACCTTTCCCAATCCTCCGTTTCTATGTTTAGCAATAATTATTTCCGCTTGACCAATACAAGAATCTTTTTCCTCAGTATCCCAAGTATGGAATCCATAATATTCAGGTCTATAAATAAACAAAACAATATCGGCATCTTGTTCAATAGCTCCTGATTCACGTAAATCAGATAACAAGGGTCTCCTACTTCCACCTCTTGTTTCTACAGCTCTAGATAATTGTGATAAAGCAATTATAGGAATATCCAATTCTTTAGCTATAGATTTTAAACTACGAGAAATTATGGATATTTCTTGTTCTCTATTTCTTGATTTATTATTATAACCAGAATCACTAATTCCCATTAATTGCATATAATCTATTAACACCAGTTTGATTCCATGTTTGGATATTAAACGACGACATTTTGCCCGTAAACTAAATATGGATAAAGCGGGAGTATCATCTATAAAAAGAGGTGCTTCTTTTAACTTTTTGGTTTTATGAAAAATACGTTTCCAATCTAAATTAGAAAGGCTAGCTTTTTTAAGTTTTTCTGAAGAAATACCAGTTTCTGATGCAATTAATCTCGTGATTAATTGAATGGAAGACATTTCTAATGAAAAAATAACAACAGGAATTTTTTGTTCTATAACAATATTTCTAACCATAGATAACATAAAAGTTGTTTTTCCCATTCCAGGTCTAGAAGCAAGTATAATTAAATCGGAATTTTGCCATCCGTAAGTAATTTTATCCATTTTATAAAAACCAGAATAAATTCCACTCCATCCTTCTTTATTGCTTTCTACTTTTTTTATCCTATCAATAGCTTTCATTATGAGAGATTGAGTGGTTTCATATTTTTTTTCTTTTAAATACTTTTGATTAATTTCAAATAGTTTCGATTCCGCTTTGTCTAGAAGTTCAAAAACATCCGTACTTTCATCATAACAATTTTCTATGATCTCCGAAGAAATGCTAATCAATCTTCTTAAAAGAAATTTTTGTTGTACAATACGACTATGATACTCTATATGTGCAGAAGAAATAACTTTTTGTGTTAATTCTATAAGATACAACTCACTTCCAATAAACTCAAGCTTTTCATCTTTTCGAAGCTGATTGGATACGGTATAAAGATCTACTGGTTTAGAATTATGGTATAACTTTTGAATGGAACGAAATATTTCCTGATGTTCTATCTTGTAAAAAACTTCAGGGAAAAGTATATCGATAATCTCATCTAACCCTTTTTTATCAATCATCATAGAACCTATTATAGCCTCCTCTAAATCCAAAGCTTGAGGAGGAATTTTTCCATTTTTAATGAAATCATAACGAAAATTTCTGTCTTTTTCGGTTATATTATTCATTTTTTTCATGATGGAATTTTTATTTGAAAATGAAGAAAAAGACGATAAACAAAAAGCTTTCTAATCATTAAAACAACCTATAGCAATATACTTATTTTTCCTCGCTCTAATAAGTTCTTCTATATCGATTAACGATAATTCTTTATAATATTTTATTATTTTTTTTTTAACAATTTCATAAGCTTTTTCTGGACAAAAATGTGCACCTCCTAAAGGTTCTTTAATAACATCATCTATAAGATTCAGTTTGTACATATCTTCTGCTGTTAATTTCAAGGAATCTGCTGATTTTTCTTTTTCTTTCCAATTTCCCCAAAGTATTGTAGAACAACTTTCAGGAGAAATTACGGAATACCAAGAATTTTCCATCATAGAAACTTTATCTCCTATTCCAATACCCAAAGCACCTCCACTAGCACCTTCTCCTATAATTAAAACAATAATAGGAACTTTTAAACACATCATTTCATAAATATTTCTTCCTATAGCTTCTCCTTGACCTCTTTTTTCTGCTTCTATTCCAGGAAATGCTCCTGGTGTATCTATAAAGCTAACAATAGGTTTACTAAATTTTTCTGCTAATTTCATAAGACGTAAAGCTTTTCTATATCCTTCTGGATTAGGCATTCCAAACCTTCTGTATTGTCTTTCCTTAGTATTTTTTCCTTTTTGAGTTCCTATGAACATAAAAGTTATATCCTCTATCTTCCCAAAACCTCCTATCATAGCTTTATCATCTCCAACATTACGATCTCCATGTAATTCAATAAAAGATTCTTTATTTGTAATAGACAATATGTAATCTAATGCGTAAGGCCTATTCGGATGTCTAGATAATTGTACTCTCTGCCAAGGAGTTAATTGACTATGCAGTTCCTTGATAGTTTTTTCTAATTTAGATTGTAACTGATTACAAACTTCTTTCATATCTACACCACTTTTTCTTTCTATAAGAATACAATTAATATATTGATCCTGTATTTCTTGTATAGGTTTTTCGAAATCTAAATATTCCATAAAAAAGTAAAGTGAAAATTAAATAAAGGATTGAATATATTCCTTATTCATAAAAGAAATATATTCCGTGGAAATACCTTTTGGACAATCAATTTCACAAGCCTTAGTGTTGGTGCAATTTCCAAAACCTTCTTCATCCATTTTTTTCACCATATTTAATACTCGTTTTTTTTTTTCTATTTTTCCTTGAGGCAATAAAGCAAATTGTGAAACTTTTGAGGCAACAAATAACATGGCTGATCTATTTTTGCATGCTGCAACGCACGCTCCACAACCAATACAAGTTGCGGCATCAAAAGCTTTATCCACCTCTTCTTTTGAAATAGGAATCATGTTTCCATCTACTGTTTTTCCAAATGTGTTTACAGAAATAAATCCACCTGATATAATAATTCTGTCAAAAGAAGATCTATCTACAACAAGGTCCTTAATAATAGGAAAAGCCTTTGCTCTCCAAGGTTCAATATATATAGTTTCTCCATCGTGAAAATGACGCATATGTAACTGACAAGTTGTAATTAAATTTTCAGGTCCATGAGCTCTCCCATTTATATATAAAGAACACATCCCACAAATTCCTTCACGACAATCATGATCAAATGATATAGGAATTCCCTTTTTACATAAAATTTGATGATTTAAAATATCTAACATTTCTAGAAAGGAACAATCAGGTGATATATCATAAATTTTATAAGTTTCAAATTTCCCTTTTTCTTGATTATTCTTTTGTCTCCATATTTTTAATATAAAATTGAGGTTCCTTTTCATAAAATGAAAATTTTTTTTATTTATAAGAACGTAATTGCAATTTTGAAAAACTAAAAGTTAAGTTTTCTTTATGCATAATTTCTTCTGAAATTGATTTATCCTCTTGATATTCCCATACGGAAACATGTTTATAATGAATATCATCACGAAGAGCTTCTCCTTCCTTCGTTTGATATTCTTCCCTAAAATGACTACCACAAGACTCTTTTCTGTTTAGAGCATCCATAGCTATTAATTCTCCCAATTCCAAAAAATCGGCTAAACGTCCAGCTTTTTCTAGTTCTAAATTAAATCCATCTTCAATACTTCCAGGAACAAAAATATTTTCCCAAAATTCATCACGAAGTTCTTGTATTTTTTTGATGGATTTATATAGACCTCTCTCATTTCTAGTCATTCCAACATATTTCCACATTATTTTTCCAAGTCTTCTGTGAAAAAAATCCACAGATAAATCTCCATTATTGGAAAGTAATTGTAAAATTCTATCTTTAACCTTTTTTTCTGATTGGTCAAATTCTACATGTTTTGTAGATATATCTTTTTTTTCACGTATATACATGGATAAATAATCGGCTATAGTATAAGGCAAAATAAAATAACCATCAGCTAAACCTTGCATTAAAGCAGATGCTCCAAGACGATTAGCTCCATGATCAGAAAAATTAGCTTCTCCTATAATATAACATCCTGGAATTGAAGACATTAAATTATAATCCACCCATAATCCTCCCATTGTATAATGAATAGAAGGATAAATTTTCATGGGAGTTTTATAAGGATTTTTATCGGTAATTTTTTCATACATATGAAATAGATTTCCATATTTAGATTCTAAGACTTCTTCTCCAAATTTTCTAATTTTTATAGAATTAGGTTTTTTTATTCCAAGCTCATTGGCCTTTTCTATCCCATATCGTTCTATAGAAGAAGAAAAATCCAAAAAAACCCCTTCTTTATTTTCATTATTTTCTATTCCAAAACCCTTATCACAACGTTCCTTTGCTGCACGAGATGCTACATCTCTTGGAACAAGATTTCCAAAGGAGGGATAACGTCTTTCTAGATAATAGTCTCTTTCCTCTTCTCCAAGTTTTTCAGGATCTTTTTTTCCATTTCTTATAGCAATAGAATCTTCTACTCTTTTAGGTACCCATATACGTCCATCATTTCTCAATGATTCGGACATCAAGGTCAATTTAGATTGATGATTTCCATGTGAAGGAATACAAGTAGGATGTATTTGTGTATAACAAGGATTCGCAAAAAATCCACCTTTCTTATGAACTTTCCATATAGCACTAACATTAGACCCCATTGCATTAGTAGATAAAAAAAATACATTGCCATAACCTCCTGACGCAATTACAACAGCATGAGCTGCATGACGTTCAATTGCTCCAGATATTAAATTTCTAGCAATAATTCCTCTAGCTACACCATCTATTACTACTAAATCCATCATTTCATGGCGATTATACATTTTGATTCGTCCTTTCCCTATTTGTCTAGACATGGCTGAATAACAAGCTAGTAATAGCTGTTGTCCTGTTTGTCCTTTAGCATAAAAAGTTCTAGATACTTTTGTTCCACCAAAAGATCTATTTTCAAGATAACCAGCATAATCTCTTGCAAACGGAACCCCTTGAGCTACACATTGATCAATGATATTAGAAGATATCTCTGACAAACGATAAACATTAGCTTCACGTGATCTATAATCTCCTCCTTTAATGGTATCAGAAAAAAGTTGATGTACAGAATCATTATCCCCCTTATAATTTTTAGCAGCGTTAATACCACCTTGAGCAGCTACAGAGTGTGCTCTTCTTGGAGAATCTTGATAACAAAAAACTTTGACTTTATATCCTAATTCAGCTAAAGTAGCAGAAGCAGATCCACCAGAAAGACCTGTTCCAACAACAATAATCTCCATATTAGATCTATTATTAGGAGAAACTAATTTTAAAGTATATTTGTGATTGCCCCATTTATGATCTAATGAACCAATCGGTATTTTTGAATTTAGTTTCAAAGATTCTTTCATCTTATTTATTTCCATTGAAAAAAAACCAAATAGCGATAATAGAAAAACCGGAACAAACAAACCAAAAATAAAAAAAACCTAACTTCTGGATCCAAAATAATTTTTTTTTGTTAGACAAACCCAATGATTGGAATGAAGATTGAAATCCATGATTTAAATGAAATCCCAGAACTAAAAATGAAAAGACATAGAAAAATGTATATACGGGATTTTTAAACAAGGAAATAACCAATATATAATCTGAATTGATATTATCATTATATTTCATAGGAATCATGAAATTCATTAAATGCAAAATTAAAAAACATAAGATTAGAAATCCTGTATAAATCATTGTCCGACTACTAAATGTTGTAACAGGTTGTTTTACGGAATAATCTATTTTTCCTTTTGATTTATTATTTTTCAGGTGTAATCTTATTCCAAAAAAGATATGAACAATGAAACCGAATGCAAGAACATATTCTAATATTCGTACAAGAATATTTCTTCTCATAAAAAAAACAGCATTATTAAAAGCTTCTTCTCCGTAAAAAAGAAAAAGATTTACACTTAAATGAATCAAAAGAAAAGACATAAGAAAAATTCCAGTAGTGGCCATCACTACTTTTTTACCTATAGAAGATCGAATAAAATTACACTGGTTCACTGAATAATGATAATTTGTGTAAAGATATTTTTTTTTTATCAATTTTTTATCTTATTGAAGGCTTTAATCAATAAATCAACATCTTTTTTATTATTGAAAAACCCAAAAGATATCCTTATAGGTGTCATATCTTTCAACAAGTTTTTATTGTCTATAGATTTAATAACATGGGATATATTTTTAAACCCTATTGAATTACAAGAACTTCCATTAGAAATAGATACTCCCATTAAATCTAAATGAAAATATAATAAATGATCTTTTTTTGGATAAAAAATATTCAATATAGTAGGAACACTCTTATCAGGAGTATCTGATAATCCATTAAAGACTATATTTGGAATTGTTTTTTTCAATTCAGAAATACAATACAATTTTAAATTTAAAATTTTTTCCATATGATTGGTTAAATTACAACATGCCAAATGTAAAGCTTTCGATAAACCAACAATCCCATAAACATTTTCTGTTCCTGAACGAATTCCATATTCTTGATTTCCTCCTGTGATTAATGGTTTGATTTTTTTGACAAACTTTTCTCTAATAAATACAAAACCTATTCCTTTTGGTCCATAAAATTTGTGTGCACTAGCAGTAGCAAAATCCAAAGGAGATTTTTTCATGTTTATGGGGTAATTTCCAATAATTTGAATTGTATCTGAATGGAAATAAGTATTGTATTTCTTACAAAGAATTCCAACTTTATCTATTTCTAATAAATTTCCAATCTCATTGTTGGCATACATTAAACTTACAAGAATTCTTCTTTTAGTAAAATTTTTTTTTAATACCATTTCCAGATGATTCAAGTCTATGATTCCTTTGTCTTCGATTTTGATAAATTCTACCAAAACTTTATATCTATAGGATAGATCCGATACTGTTTGTAATACAGAATAATGTTCTAAGGGAGAGGTTAAAATACATTGGACCTTTAAATCTATGACAGCCGATCTCAAAATTATATTATTAGCCTCTGTTCCACAAGAAGTGAAAATAATTTCAGATGGATACGCTTTTATATTCTTTGCTATACGAATTCTAGATTCTTCTATTATAGAACGAGCTTCCCTTCCATAACTATGTTGTGTAGAAGAAGGATTTCCAAATGAATATCTTAATGTGTTCCCCATTACTTTTATAACTTCACTTCTTACAGGGGTTGTAGCCGCATTATCTAAGTATGCTCGTTTCATATTATCAATCTACAAAAATAATAAGAATCAACAATAGAAACATCAATAATCTTATTTGTTAGTTTTTGTTTTTTTAAAAATGTTATTAAAATGCCTATTTTATTTTTATTTAAATTGAGTAAATATTATGAAAATAAATGTTGGATTTTCGATCCTAATGGGGTTCATGATTGGAATTATCACATGTTATTTTTTTGGAAAAAAAACCATATTGAAAAAATATATTCAATTATTAGAAAAAGCCAATATTAAAGCAAAAAAAATTATAAAAAATGCAGAAAAAGAAGGAGACTCTATAAAAAGAAAAAAAATACTTCAAGCAAAAGAAAAATTTATAGAACTTAAGTATAAACATGAAAAAAATGTTCACCTTAGAGAAAAAAAAATAATTGATATAGAAAATCAAACAAAAGAAAAAAAAAACATTCTTTCAAAAGAAATAGAAATTTATTTTAAAAGAAATAACCGTTTAGAAACACAAATACACGATTTTGAAAAAAAATTGAAAAATATTCAAAAAAAACAAGAAGAATTTAAAAATATGCATATAAAACAAGTAGAATTACTTGAAAAAATATCCAATTATTCTTCTGAAGAGGCTAAAAAAGAATTAATTGAAATACTTAAAGAAGAAGCAAAAGTAAAAGCACAATCCTACATACAAAATATTATAGAAGAATCACAATTAACTGCAAAAATAGAAGCTAGAAAAATTGTAATTCAAGCTATACAAAGAATAGGGACAGAACAAGCAGTTGAAAACTCTGTATCTGTTTTTAATATAGAATCAGATGATGTGAAAGGACGAATTATTGGACGAGAAGGAAGAAACATAAGAGCTTTGGAAAAAGCAACAGGTGTAGAGATCATTGTGGATGATACTCCAGAAGCTATTCTTTTATCCTGTTTCAATCCTATAAGAAGAGAGATAGCAAGACTAGCACTTCACAAATTGGTAATAGATGGTCGTATTCATCCAGCAAGAATCGAAGAAATTGTGGCAAAGACAGAAAAACAAATGGAAGAAGAAATAGTAGAAATAGGAAAAAAAAATATAATCGATTTAGGAATTCATGGAATTCATCCAGAATTAATTACAATGATAGGAAGAATGAAATATCGTTCTTCTTATGGACAAAATCTTTTGCAGCATTCTAGAGAAGTGGCTCATCTAGCAGGTATATTGGCGTCAGAATTAGGGTTGAATGCTAAATTGGCAAAACGTGCAGGTTTATTACATGATATTGGAAAAGTTCCTGAAAAAGAATCAGAACTTCCTCATGCTATTTTAGGAATGCAATGGGCAGAAAAGTATGGAGAAAACATAGAAGTTTGTAATGCTATAGGATCTCACCATGATGAAATAGAGATGAAAGCTTTCTTATCTCCTATTGTCCAAGTATCAGACTCTATTAGCGGAGCACGTCCTGGAGTAAGAAGAAATTCTTTCGAATCTTACTCAAAAAGATTAAAAAATCTGGAAGATATAGCTTTCAGTTTTGATGGAGTTAATAAAGCTTTTGCTATACAAGCAGGGAGAGAACTACGTGTAATAGTAGAAAGCGAAAAAATAGATGACAAAAAAGCTTTTCAATTATCTTGTGATATAACAGAGAAAATAAAGAATGAAATGACTTATCCTGGTCAAATAAAAGTAACAGTTATTAGAGAAACAAGAGCTGTACAAATAGCAAGATAAAATAATAATAATTATGAAAATCACTTCCTTTATTGAAAAATATTACCTTCATTTTAATGCTTTATCTTTATCAGAAGCAGCTAAAGCCTATAAATATCATATTAAAGATAATGGAAAAATGATGATCACATTAGCAGGAGCTATGAGTACGGCAGAGCTAGGAAAAATATTAGCAGAAATGATACGAAAAGATAAAGTTCATATTATATCTTGTACTGGGGCTAATTTAGAAGAAGATATAATGAATTTAATCGCTCATAAACATTATAAAAAAATTCCTGATTATAGATATTTAACTCCTGATGAGGAAAAATATTTTTTCAAAAAAGGATTTAACCGTGTTACGGATACTTGTATTCCAGAAGAACAAGCTTTTAAACAATTACAAAAATATATTTTCAATATATGGAAAAGAGCTCAAGAAAAAGAAAAACGTTATTTCCCCCATGAGTATATTTATCAATTATTATTGGACAATATTTTAGAACCTTATTACAATATTAATTCAAAAGACAGCTGGGTATTGGCTGCAGCAAAAAAAAATATACCTATAGTAATTCCAGGTTGGGAAGACAGCACAATAGGAAATATTTTTTCTTCGTATTGTATGAAAAAATTATTCTCTCCATTTATCGTAAAAAATGGAATTGAATATATGATTTATTTAGCAGAATGGTACCAAAAAGAATCTATCAAAAACAAAATAGGTTTTTTCCAAATAGGAGGAGGAATATCTGGAGACTTTCCTATTTGTGTTGTTCCTATGTTATCACAAGATATAGGAGCGAAAGATATACCTTTTTGGGCCTATTTTTGCCAAATTTCTGATTCAACCACTAGTTATGGATCGTACTCAGGTGCTATTCCTAATGAGAAAATAACTTGGGGAAAATTAGATAAAGAAACTCCTAAATTTATCATAGAATCAGACGCAACCATTGTTGCTCCATTAATTTTTGCATATGTGTTAAATATGTAACTTTATTATAATATAATCAAAAAATTTTCATAATGAATAATTACGATCTTGTTGTAATAGGTTCTGGTCCAGGAGGTTATGTTTCAGCTATCCGTGCTAGTCAACTTGGTCTTCGTACAGCTATTATAGAAAAATACCAAGAATTAGGTGGAACATGTTTAAATGTAGGTTGCATTCCTTCTAAATCTCTTTTATATTCTTCCAAATATTTTCTTTTTGCGAAAAAAAAACACTATTCACATGGTATTTTTTACGAAAAATTATCCTTAGATTTCAGAAAAATGATAGAAAGAAAAAACGGGATTGTAAAGAAAACGAATGAAGGAGTTAAATATTTAATGAAAAAAAATAAAATTGATTTATATCAAGGAATTGCCTCATTTAAAACCAATCATAGTTTATCTATTTTTGATAAAAAATATTTAAAAGAAATACAAAAAATACAATTTAAATATTGTATAATAGCCACAGGATCAAAACCTTCATGTCTTCCATTTTTAAATTTCGATATCCAAAAGAGAATTATTTCTTCTACAGAAGCTCTTTTTCTAAATGAAATACCAAAAAAATTAATAGTAATTGGAGGAGGATTTATTGGATTAGAATTGGGTTCTATTTATCATCGATTAGGAAGCAGTGTTACCATTATTGAAACTATGGATAGAATCATCCCCAATATGGATCATTCCTTAAGTCAAGAAATTAAAAAAATATTGGAAGAATCTTCTATTCAAATAGAGAATTCCTTATCAATAAATAACATAGAAATCTTAGAAAAGACTAAAGAAGTATCAGTTTACGTTAAAAATAAAAATAATGGAAAGAATATGAAATATATAGGGGATTATTGTCTTCTATCAGTAGGAAGAACTCCTTATACAAAGAATCTTGGATTAGAAAATATAGGAATCAAAAAAAACAAAAAAGGATTCATATTAGTTAATGATCTCTTACAAAGTTCTGTCAATAATATCTATGCTATAGGAGATGTAATAGGAGGAAAAATGTTAGCGCATAAAGCAGAAGAAGAAGGTTTGTATGCAGCAGAACATATTGCTGGACAAAAACCAAACAAAATAAATTATGATTTAGTACCATCCGTTATCTATACTTATCCTGAAGTATCTAGTGTTGGAAAAACCGAAAAGGAAATAAAGAAAGAAGGAATAGAATACAATATAGGTTTTTTTCCAATGAAAATATTGGGAATATCACATGCAAGTGACTGTAAATCAGGTTTTGTAAAAATAATATCCCATAAAAAAACGGATGAAATACTAGGAGTTCATATGATAGGAGAACATGCCACTGATATGATTATGGAAGCAACTGTAGCCATGGAATTCCGTTCTTCTTCAGAAGATATTTATAGAATTTGTCATCCACATCCTACTTTTAGTGAATCTATCAAAGAAGCAGCATTATTGAGTTTTGAAAATAAATCAATACATATGTAATCCCCTTGCAGAAATTGATTTATTTTCAAGAAATGTTTTGATCCAAAAAAGCCAAGACTTGCAGAAATAGGAGATGGATGGGAAGTCTTTAATTTTATTAGAAGAATGAATGATAGAACTACTTTAACCTCTTGAAAAGAACAAGAATGAGAAAAGAATATTTTTTTTATCTGGAAAACAAATATAATTCTTATATTCCATTTTAATAATCTTAAGGTTTATCCCTTTCTTTCTTTAGAAAATGTTTCCAATCATATTCTACTTTTTTCATAAGATTTAAAACTTATCATTTTCTTGTTTTTTTCATCCCAAAGTTTGTATCTAGCACATTTAAAACTTCCTGAAAAATTCATTTTTGTTACATATTTATCAAAAATAGGATTCTTACTATGACAATCTGGTAAATAATAAAATGGAATCCTTGGTGATAAATGATGAATATGATGATATCCTATATTTCCTGTAAACCAATGAATTATTTTTGGTAGTTTGTAAAAAGAACTTCCTTTTATTGCTGCTACACAATAACTCCAATTTTTTTTCCATTCTTTATAATTAGGATTATGTTGATGTTGAACATAAAAAATCCATATAGCTACAATAGAAAAGCAAACAGAAATTGGCAATTGTATAAATAATAATTTAAAAAAACCTATGAAATATCCTATAAATACATAAAAAAATAAAATACAAAAATTACTTATCCAAAGATCTATTTTTACTCTTTCCCAACCTTTTATATGAATCAATGGCAATCTACTATGTATAAAAATATAATAAATAGGACCCAAAAAAAACATAACAAAAAATGAACGATACATTCTATACTTTATTTTTTTCCAAAAACTTAATTCATGATATTCTCGAACTGTAAGAATCGTTATATCTCCTATATCTCTGAAATCCAATTGAGAATTATGTGCATGATGATAATTGTGTGATTTAGCCCAATATTTAAATGGAATCAAGGTTAAAAGACTGCAAATAAAACCTATTACATTATTGATCCTTCTTGAAGAAGTAAAAGACTGATGTCCACAATCATGCTGAATAATAAATATTCTTATTAAAAAAAATGAATTTAATATAGAAAATAAAAATGTCAGATATTTTGAGTAGTTAAAAATATAATATTCCATTATTACCCAAATAACAATAAAAGGAATAAAAGTGTTGATAATATGAGTAAAAGCTTTGCCATTATTTGGATAATAAGGTTTTACAATTTTCTTCCAATCCTTAAAAGCTCTCTTTATTTCTAAATATTGAGTATTCATATATAAGTTTTTATCTAAAAAGAATCATGCAAAAAATTTTTCTTTTTAAGAAGATCCTCTTTAGATTCTAAAGATTTTTCATCCAATACACAACAACTTACTGGACAAATTATTACACATTGAGGCTCCTCATAAAAACCTACACATTCTGTACATTTTTCCGATACTATAAAATAAATATCCTTTTTTTTCGGATTTTGAGGGATAGTAAAATCTATCTTTTCTGACTTTTTCTTTTTTAAAGATGTTCCATCTGACATTCTCCATTTTTTACCTCCTTCGTAAATCGCATGATTAGGACATTCAGATTCACAAGCTCCACAATTAATACATTCTTCTGTAATTTTTATGGACATTTAAATTAAATTTAATTGAAAATAATATTCTTATGATTCAAATTTTTGATAAACTAGGTTGTTTCCTTCGAGAATTTAAGAAATTTTATGTACATGAAAAATATATTTCAAGTCATTTTAAAAAATTTTTTTATCCTTTTCAAGATCTTGTTCGTAAAATTCCAACTATAAATAGTTGGTTTAGGATAGAAGATTTATTAATAACCATTGAACAATGGGGAAATGTTCTTGAAATAGGAAAGATAGAATCTTGGATGAATAAATATCCTTTTATTAAAAATAAGTCAATAAAAACAGTTTTAGTTATTATGCCAGGAAATATACCAATAGCTGGATTTCATGATTTTTTATGTGTTCTTTTATCAGGAAATCGTATTTTAATAAAATTGTCTAAAGAAGACAATTTATTACTTCCATTTTTATGCAATATTATTACTTATATAGATCCTTCTTTAAAGAATAAAATAAAATTTACTAATAATTTTTTTAAAGAAGAATATAATTGTGTTATAGCAAGTGGAAGTAATAATACAGCTCGTTATTTCGAATATTATTTTAGAAAATATCCTATTCTTATTCGGAAAAGACGAACATCCATAGCCATCCTACAGGGAAATGAAAGTAAAGAAGATTTAATTTCTTTAAATAAAGATATATTAACTTATTCCGGAAGAGGATGTAGAAATGTTGGAAAAATATTTATCCCTGATAATTATAGCCTGCATAAAATTTTAGATTACCATCTATTAAAATATTATTTGTATATAATGAAAAATAAGAAGTATATAGATAATTACAATTACTATCTTTCTATTTATACTATGAATAGAATAATATCTATGAAAAAAAACGATTTAATTATTTTCATAGAAAATAAAAAATATCATAGTCCAATTTCTGTAGTTTACTACGAGTTTTATAAAGATTTAAACGATTTAAAAATTTATATTCAAAAAAATAAGGAACATTTACAATGTATTGTTTCAAAAAACGTTTTTCAAAATGAAGTCGATTTCGGAAAAACCCAAAAACCTCAATTAAGTGATTATCCCAATAATATCGACACAATCAAATTTATTATGAATTAAAATGGAATTTTAATAACCAATTGATCCTTCTCTATATACATTTTTTTTAAAATTTTTCCACTTATTACAGGCGCTTGTAATCCATTTTTTAAAAGAACATTACAGATAAAAATTCTGGATTCATCCCAAACTTTTTCTTTTATAAAACTTTCTAATGTCTTTTTTCCTCCCTCTACAATTAAAGATAGTATTTTTTTTTGAAATAAATAATTCAATATATTTTTTACTACCCTGTTATCAAAAGATATTCTAACAAATTCCGTGTTTCTTTTATTTTCTTTTTTTTTTTCGGTAAAAACAATTGTTTTTTTTGTTCCATCCAAAACAAAATAAGAATCGGATATACTTAAATTTCTATCAAGAATAATCCTAACAGGATTATTTCCAAACCATTCTCTAACATCTAATTTCGGATTATCATTTAAAACAGTCTTTCTTCCAACCAAAATGCTATCTTCTTCTGATCTCCATTTATGACTCAATTGTCTAGCATAAACTCCACTAATCCATAATTTTTTTTTTTTTTTGTAAAATCCATAAATCCGTCATTACTTTGTGCCCATTTTAATATAACATAAGGCCTTTTTTTTTCATAAAAAGTGAAAAAACGTTTGTTTAAAATCCGACATTCATCTTTTAAAACATTTTCTATTACTTCTACTCCATGTTTTATTAACTTATTAATTCCTAATCCTTTAACTTTATCACAAGGATCCTGTACCCCTATTACAACTCTAGGAATATGATTTTTAATAATTAAATCAACACAAGGTGGTGTTTTTCCAAAATGAACACATGGTTCTAATGTAACATAAAGTGTAGAATCCACCAACAAGGACCAATCTTTGACCATATTTATAGCCTTCTCTTCAGCATGAGAATTTCCTGCTTTATGGTGCCATCCTTCTGAAAGAATAAAACCATTCCTTTCTATGACACATCCTACCATAGGATTAGGGGAAGTAAACCCTAATCCATTTTTAGCCAATTGAATAGCTCTATACATAAAAATTTCTTTATATTTCATTCCTCAATAAAAATAAAACCTAATAATTCCATATTTTCCAAGATTCTTCTGCTTGAATTCGGAACATTTCTAATCCATTTCTAATCATTGCCCCTCTTTCTTCTCCTTTTTTTAAAAATAAAGTTTTAGATGGATTATAAACCAAATCATAAAGATAATGATTAGAAGAAAGATATTGATAGGGCAAAGGAATACTTAAGTTTATTCTTGGATAAGTACCTACAGGAGTACAATTAATAAGAATTTTATATTCTTCTAATAAATCTCTGTCAATTTCTTCATATCCCAAAAAATCCTTATTCTTTCTTCTAGAGACATTTTTATAGTATATTCCTAACTTATTTAGAATAAAAGAAACAGACATGGATACTCCACCAGTCCCAAAAATCAATGCTTTTGGATTTTTAGGTAACTTATTTATATCCTTTTTAAAAGATAATTCAAAACCTATAATATCTGTATTGTAACCAATACGATGTCCATCCTCATTAATTTTTACAACATTTACGGATCCAATAGATTTTGCTTCTGGAGTTAATTCAGTAAGAAAATAAATAATACTTTTTTTATATGGAATAGTAATATTGCATCCTTTTAAATAAGGATTTTTAAAAACCCATAATACATCTTCTATTTTCTGAATATCAAATATTTCATAAGAAACTTGAGTAATAGATTCTCTTTTGAATTTATCCATAAAATAGTTCTTTGAAAAAGAATAACCAATTTCTTTTCCAATCAATCCAAAAATATGATTTTTCTTACTATTTTTCTTCATAGTTCAGTTCATCTATTCCTCTTTTTTTAATCTCATACGTTCTCTATATATAGCTTTTAAAATCTCATTCCTTCTTCCCTCAGAAGGTTTTATATATTGTTGTTTTTCTCTGAATTCCTTCAAAATACGAGTTTTATCAAACTTTTTTTTACATTTTTTCAAGGCTTTATCAATAGATTCTCCTTCTCTTACTATTGTAATTAATACCATAAATAAAAAATCATAATGGACACTATCGGATTTGAACCGACGACCTCTACTCTGTCAAAGTAGCGCTCTAAACCAACTGAGCTAAATGTCCTTTTTTTTAAAATTAAGTTATTTTTATCCAATAAAATGGATAATCATCCTCAAAACAAACTAAAAAAATGTCAATTATAGAAAAACCTATAGAACATTTAAAAGGATTAAGCTCAAAAAAAGCTCGTTTACTTAACATAGAATTGAATATTCATACATATCAAGATTTACTTTTTTTCTATCCAAAGAAATATGCCCATATCCCTATATTAGAGAATGTATCGAAATTTAAAAAAAAAAATTACAAAAAAAAAATACAAGTATCAGGAAAAATTACAAAAATTCAAGAATTTAACTATAAGAAAAGAAAAATATTGATAGCACATTTAGAAAATAAAACAGGATTTATTGAATTAATCTGGTTCAGAAAAACCAATCTTTTTAAAAGAAGTATCAAAAAAAATATCCCTCTAATAGTTTGTGGAAATATTAAATATTTTCAACAAAAAATTCAAATTATTCATCCATATATTCAAAAATTATCAAAAAAAAATATTTCCATAATACATCCTATATATCCTATATCGAAAAAACTCAAAGAAAAAGGAATCAACAATTCTTTTATAATGAATTTATTAAAAAATATAATAGAAGAATCAAAAGAAGAAAATATAGAAGAAATATTTTTACAGGATGTTCTTATGAAACAAAGATTAATGAAAAGAAAAGAAGCCTTAATTCAAATTCATTTTCCAAAATCTTTCAATCAACTATTTCAAGCACAATATCGTTTGAAATTTGAAGAATTGTTTTTTTTTAAATTATCTTTTTTATACAAAAAAGATGGGAATACAAGATCTTCTTTATCCAGTTATCCTTTTTCAAAATTAGGAAAAAACTTTTACAAATTTTACAAATATTTTTTACCCTTTCCTTTAACAGAAGAACAAAAAAAAGTTCTTAAAGAAATACGTCATGATTTAAAAAAACCTATTCAAATGAACCGATTGTTACAAGGAGATGTAGGATGTGGAAAAACTATAATAGCCGTATTATCTATGCTTATTGCTTTGGATAATGGATTTCAATCTTGTTTAATGGTTCCTACTGAAGTTTTAGCTATCCAACATTATTATTATATTCAGAAAATGTTTTCTAGAATTGGAATCCGAATAGCTTTATTAACGGGAGGGACTTCTATTAAAATACGAAAGTGTATATACAATGATATTTTTACAGGAAAAATTCTTATTCTTATAGGAACACATACTTTAATTCAAAAAACAGTTCAATTTAAGAATCTTGGATTAGCCATAATTGACGAACAACAACGTTTCGGCGTAGAACAAAGAGATATAATTTTGGAAAACCATAAAAAAAAACCTCATATATTAATAATGACTGCTACTCCTATTCCTAGAACCTTATCAATGACCATCTCTAGAAATTTAAATATTTCTATTATCAAAAAGCTGCCTATGGATAGGAAACCTATTAAAACTATCCATTTTTTGGATAGAAATAGATCTCAAGTTTTTAAACTTATAAATAATCAAATTATAAAAGGAAGACAAATATACATTATCTATCCTACTATAGACAAATGCAAAAAGAATGAATATCAAAATTTGATGACGGGTTATCAAATCATAAAAGAAAAATTCAAAAATTTTAAAGATGATATTGGAATTCTACATGGAAAAATGAAATACAAAGAAAAAAACATTCAAATGGATCGATTTTTACATGGAAAAACTAAAATAATGGTATCTACCACAGTTATAGAAGTGGGAGTAGATGTTCCTAATGCTTCAGTTATTTTAATAGAAAATGCAGATTGTTTTGGGTTATCTCAATTACATCAATTAAGAGGAAGGGTAGGACGTGGACCACATCAAAGTTATTGTATTCTTATGACTAATAATGAAATAAGTATGGAAAGTCGTTTTAGAATAAAAGTAATGTGCCAAACTAATGATGGATTAGAAATAGCTAAAAAAGATCTTCAATTACGTGGAAGCGGAGATTTAATAGGAACAAAACAAAGCGGAAAATCTTATTTACGCATTGCCAATATCATTAAAGACTATAGATTAATGAAAGAAGTAATTCCAATTGCTAAAAATTTTTTCTTATCCCATAAATATATCAAAAAAAATTTTTATAATAATTACAAATATTTATGGGAAAAAAGTAATTAATTCATTTAAAAAAAATGGTTGATAATGAATCGTTTCCCATTAATAGCTTGCAACGTAAGATTATAGAAACTATTGATGGTCCCGTACTTGTTATTGCTGGAGCAGGGTCTGGAAAAACACGTGTAATTACATATCGTATTGCACACATGATCAAAAATATAGGAATAAAACCATCCAATATCCTTGCTTTAACTTTCACTAATAAAGCGGCTAATGAAATGAGAAAAAGAATTTCAAATATGATGATGGATGATACTGATTTAAATTCGATTTCATTGGGAACTTTTCATTCCATATTTTCAGGAATTTTACGTAAAGAATCTCATTGGTTAGGGTACAAATCCAATTATACTATTTATGATCAAAGAGATTCAGAAAATGTTATAAAAAAAATATTAGAAGATATAAATTTAAAAACCTCTATTAGTCCAAATAAAATTATAAAAAAAATATCTGAATATAAAAACTACTTATTCAATTTCGATGGTTTAATAAAAAAGGATTTTAAGGATTTGGATGTTATAAAAAAAATCTATGAATCTTATAGAAAACGTTGTTCAAAATCAGAAGCATTAGATTTTGATGATATATTGATTCACACAAATTATTTATTTTTTCGTTTTCCAAATGTACTAAAAAAATATCAAGAAAAATTTAAGTATATATTAATCGATGAATATCAAGATACTAATTCTTCTCAAAATTCTATCATTAATAAGTTATCCTACAAACATAGAAATATTTTTGTGGTAGGCGATGATGCACAAAGTATCTATGCATTCCGTGGCGCCAACATTTCAAATATTTTAAATTTTCATAGAGAATACAAAGAAGCGAAGATTTTTCGTTTGGAACAAAATTATCGATCTACTAATTACATAGTACAAGCTTCTAATAAAATTATTTCCTTTAACAAAAATCAACTCCTAAAAAATGTTTGGACTAATAACGAAAAAGGAGAAAAAATAAAAATATATGAAGCCCATTCTGATAAAGAAGAAGCACAATATATTGCTGATTCTATCCTTTTTCATAAAAGAACAAAAAAATTTAAAAACAGAGATTTTTCCATACTTTATAGGACCAATACACAATCCAATATACTAGAACATACACTGAAGGAAAAAAATATCCCCTATAAGATATACGGATCTATCTCCTTTTATAAAAGAAAAGAAACTTTAGATTTACTAGCTTATTTTAGAATTGTCAATAATCCAAATGATGAGGAATCTTTATTACGAATAATAAAAAAAAAAATAGGAAATAAAAAAACTGTTAAATTAATATTGGAATTTTCTAAAAGAACAAAGAAAACCGTATACAATATATTAAAAAATATTAGTAAATATCACCAATTAATCAATAAAAAAGAAAAGTTAGAAAATTTAATCTACACCATAGAAAATTTTCGTTTTCAATTAAATAATAGAAAAAATACATATACAATAGCAAAATGTATAGTGAATTTCTTATTGGAAGAAGATAAAAATTATAATAATGATTATTTTCAATCTATATTAGATCATATATCTCTTTATCTTGAAAATCAAAAAAAATTAAAAGAAAATGGAGATATGAGTTTATCTGGTTTTTTACAATATTTTTCTTTAAAAGAAGGAATAAATGAGGATGAAAAAGATGAAAATAAGGTTTCGTTAATGACTATTCATTTATCCAAAGGATTGGAATTTACAGTTGTTTTTATTACAGGATTAGAAGAAAATTTATTTCCTTCAAGATCTAGTTTAGACAACCAATTGAAACTTGAAGAAGAACGTCGTTTATTCTATGTAGCTTTAACAAGAGCTAAAAAAAAAGCTATATTAACTTATACAAAATATCGTTTTTTATGGGGGAAAAGGATCATGAATATTCCTAGTCGTTTTATTCATGAACTTAATAAAAAATTTCTTGAAATAGAAAAATTCGTTTTCAACTTATCGGAAAAAAAAAATAAGTTGGATACAACAACATACCATCATGAAACAACATTAAAAAAAGGAGTAAAAGTTTTTCACCAACATTTTGGAATAGGCATCATTATAAATATAAAAAATGAAATAGCTATAATTAAATTTCAACAATCAGGAGTAAAAAAAATTTTACTAAAACTAGCTAAACTTAAACTTATTGTTTATTCATAAAACTTTTACCACCTATTTTTCTTATTTATGGAAGATAAGAATATAAAAATAAATTGTAGTCTACAAAAACTAATTTGTTTTGTAGCAGTAATTTTATTTTTTATTAAGTTAATTACTTGGTATATAACTTCTTCAATTTCTATATTCAGTGATGCTATGGAAAGCATAACCAATATAATTAGTGGATTTATTGGATTATATAGCCTTCATATCTCTTCTTTACCTAAAGACAAAAATCATCCATATGGTCATGGAAAAATAGAATTTATATCAACGGCTATAGAAGGTTTTTTAATTTTTTTAGTAGGAATTTTCATTCTTATAACCACTTTTATACGTGTAAAACAGCAGGATACTGTCTTTTTATTAAGATTGGATTATGGTATGTTTTTAATGTTCTTCACCGCTATTATTAATTATTGTTTAGGATTATTTGCCTGTAAAATAGGAAATAAAAATGGAGCTTTAACGTTAATAGCTAGTGGAAAACATCTTCAAATAGATACCTATTCTACTTTTGGAATAGTAGGAGGATTAATATTATTAAATATTACCAAATGCATATGGATAGATTCTATCATTTCTCTTATTTTTTCCTTCATAATATTATATACTGGATTAAAATTATTAAGATATGCTACAGCTGGCATTATGGATGAATCTGACAAAAAACTTTTAAAAAAATTATCTTTTTATATAAATGAAAGAAGAGATGTTCATTGGATTGATCTTCATCGTTTAAAAATTATTAAATATGGAAGTGCTTTGCATGTAGATTGTCATTTAACGGTCCCATGGTTTTTTAATGTAAAAGAGGCCAATAAAGAAGTACGTAAATTAACAAAATTAACCAAGGATCAATTTGGCAATAAAGTAGAGTTATCTGTGCACGTGGATGCATGCAAAGAGTATCATTGTTCTTCCTGTTTCAATAGTTCCTGTAAAATGAGAAAAAATTCTTTCCAAAACAAGATTATTTGGACATTAGATAAAACTTCTTATTACAACAAAAATCCTAGAAGAAAAGATCTTATTTTTATAAAAAAAAATCAATATGGAATATAATACTAATCGTTTCAAATTAGTTATCCCAAAATATGGGAGAAATATTCATAAAATGGTCGATTATGCAATAAAAATAAAAAATAGAAAAAAACGTAATCGTTGCGCATGGAGTATTATTAAATTAATGACGTATTCTATATTTAATCAAAAAAAAATCCCTTATTTTCAGCATAATAAATTATGGCATCAATTATTTATTATGTCCAAATATCAATTGGATATCGATACTCCTTTTCCAAAACCAAATCCAGAAAAAATAAAAATGGACCATTATAAAAAAGTAATATACCCTAAATATTTAACAAATTTTCGATATTATGGAAAAATTATAAGAAACATGATACATGTAGCAATCCATTGTAAAAATAGGAAAAAAAAAGAAGGATTATTCTATGCCATAGCAAATACCATGAAGAAAAACTATTTAAAGTGGAATAAAAATATGGTGGAAGATGATGTCATCTTTCAAGATTTAAAGAAACTTTCAAAAGGAAAAATATGTTTAATGAAGAATTCGGGAACATTGTTTACAAAAAAAATTACATGAAAAATAATGGCTTCTTTTAAAATAGTGGGAGGATCTCCTTTAAAAGGAGAAATAAAACCGCAAGGGGCAAAAAATGAAGCTTTACAAGTTTTGTGCGCTGTGTTGTTGACCTCAGAAAAATTAAGAATAAAAAATATTCCAGAAATAGGAGATGTCAAGTGTTTAATGCAAATACTTCAAAATTTAGGAGTTATAGTAAAGAAAAATAATATTGGAGATTATACTTTTCAGGCAAAAGACATTCAACTTGAATATTTAAATACGGAAAAATTTCGTGAATATGGAAAATCTATTAGGGGATCTGTCATGATAGCTGGCCCTTTGCTAGCTAGATTCGGAAAAGTTTGCATGCCAATACCTGGAGGAGATAGAATTGGTCGTAGACGTCTGGATGCTCATTTAAGAGGTTTTGAATCTTTAGGAAGTCATATAGATTATAAGGAAGGTCAATACTTTCTTATTCATTCCAAATATTTGACGGGGAAATTTATTCTTTTAGAAGAATCTTCTATAACGGGAACGGCTAATATTATCATGGCCGCTACCTTAGCTAAAGGAAAAACCACTATTTATAACGCTGCTTGTGAACCTTACATTCAACAATTATGTAGATTATTGAATAAAATGGGAGCAAAAATAAAAGGAATAGGTTCTAATCTGATTAATATCACCGGAGTTACAGAATTAGGTGGATGCAGGCATTCTATTTTGCCTGATATGATAGAAATAGGAAGTTGGATAGGTTTAGCCGCTATTACTAGTTCAGAAATAAAAATTCGGAATGTTAGTTGGAAGAATCTAGGAATAATCCCAAATATATTTCAAAAAATGGGAATAAAATTAGAAAAAAAAAATGATGATATTTATATTCCTTCTCAAAAATATTACAAAATAAAAAAATTATTAAATAATGCTATATTAACAATATCTGATGCTCCATGGCCAGGTTTAACTCCAGATTTATTAAGTATTTTAACAGTTGTAGCCACTCAAGCAAAAGGAAGTGTATTGATTCATCAGAAAATGTTCGAAAGTAGATTATTTTTTGTAGATAAACTGATCGAAATGGGAGCACAAATAATATTATGTGATCCTCATAGAGCAACTGTTATTGGATTAAACCATCAATCTTCTTTGCGAGGATCTATCTTAAATTCTCCAGATATACGAGCAGGAATTTCTCTTCTAATAGCCGCACTTTCTGCTAAAGGTACTAGCATAATAAAAAATATAGAACAAATAGATAGAGGATATGAAAACATTGATCAACGATTACGTATTTTAGGCGCGAATATTTTACGAATAGAATAATTTTTTGATTTTTTTCCAATCATATGGATTAATAGGTTTCTTTTTTTTCCATAGTCCGATTTTATTTCTTTTCGCTATATCCTCAATTTTTTTATATTGAATATTTTTAGAAAATTTCCAAACCCAAGCCAATCCGGATTCTAGTATTTCTTTCCCCAAATCTTTATTGTTGTCATAAATTACCAATCCTACCAATCGATTGTATTTGTCTTTTTTTACATTCTTAATTAATACTTTTTTATTCAAAATTTTTTTCTTCAAAAAATTCTTTGCTATAACCCCATAAGATTGATTTTTTTCTGGACAATCTATATCCGAAATTCTTATTTTATATTCTTTCATTTTCCCTTTAATTTTAAAAGTATCTCCATCATAAATTTTTATCACTTTTCCTGTAATTTGCGATATTATAATAGACAAAAGAATAAAAAAATGGACCAATAAACCCATAAAATATTTTACAAAATTTAAAAAAATAATTAGATAACAAATAATTTTTTACATAATTTATTAAGGACAAATATAAAAATATGGATAAATTCGAATATATAACTAAAGAAGGACTAAAAAAACTACAACAAGAAATAGAAAGACTAGAAAACATAGAACGTCCAAAAATATCAATGCAAATAGCAGAAGCAAGAGATAAAGGAGATATTTCAGAAAATGCAGAATATGATGCCATAAAGGAAGCACAAGGATTCTTAGAAATGAATATAGCTAAATTAAAAAAAAAATTATCCAATGCGAGGATTATTGATGGATCACAAATAAATAGAACCAGAGTCTCCATTCTATCCACAGTAAGAGTTAAAAATTTAACTTATGGAGGAGAACAAATATATACTTTAGTTCCAGAAGGAGAAACAGATTTAAAATCTGGAAAAATATCTATAAATACTCCCATATCTACAGGTTTACTTGGAAAAAAAGTAGGACAAATTGCTCATATTAAACTTCCTAATCAAATGATTCTCGATTACGAAATTTTAGAAATAGCATTCAGTGAATAACAATAATATATTTACAAAAATAATCAAAAACGAAGTTACCGCTTATAAAGTAGCAGAAGATACTGAACATTTAGCTTTTTTAGATATTTATCCACTAAAAATAGGCCATACTTTAGTTATCCCAAAAAAAAAGAATGTAGAAAAAATATTTTCTCTTACAGAAGGAGAATTTCTCTCCATCATGTCTTTTACTCGAAAAGTAGCTATAGGTATTGAAAAAATAATTCCTTGTAATCGAGTAGGAATATTTGTTATGGGTTTTGAAATTCCTCATGTTCACATTCACTTAATTCCTATGGATCAAGAAAGTGATGGAGATTTTTCTAAGAAAAGAATAAATTTTCCGGTAAAATATTTCAAAAATTTATCAGAAAGAATAAAGAAATCCATCCTAAAATAAGGATCTACTTATTCCAATGAAACAAAATATTTAAACCTTTGATTGTATGTAACTTATCCTTTAAATGAATCTTTTTGGTTAAAGGAGTATATACATGAGAAAGTCCTCCAGTAGCAATAACCAAACAATTTGTTTTTAATTCTTTATTTACACGGTTAATAAGACCTTCTACCATACTTAAATATCCATAAATAATTCCACTTTGGATACATTTTTCAGTGTACTTTCCTAATATACTAGGAGGTTTTTTTAATTCTATTTGTGAAAGTTGAGCTGTGTTTCCAATCAATGCGGATAAGGAACTATTCACTCCTGGAGCAATAATAACTCCTTGAAGATTTCCATGTTTATCTATGCAGGTTAAACTTAATGCAGTTCCAAAGTCTACGACTAAAGTAGTTTTTTTATTATACAACATATATGCAGCTATAGCATTAGCATATAAATCTGTTCCTAATTGATGAGAATAATGTTTGATTGGGGAAGCGGAATATCTATCTACTATTATTGGTTTTATTTTATGAATTTCATATAAAGATTGTTCTACAATGTTAGTAAGAGGAGGAACTACAGATCCAATCACTATGTTCCGTATTAGTTTGGATAAAATTCCATATTGTTGATATATGTTCCTAAATAACCAAATATATTCATCTAAAGATCTATGAGGTTGACTGTTAATAATCCATGAACAATTGCATTTCAAATTATAATTATTAAATAGTCCAAAACGAAGACTTGAATTTCCAATATTTATAGTTAACAGCATAGCATTATTAACTTCATTTTTGAATGATAAAAAATATAATTCTATATTAGTTCATTTAATATAAGAAAGAATATGTTCATATATTATAATAAAAAAAAAATCTATTATGAAATAATAGGAAGAGGCCAATCCATTATTTTTTTGCACGGATTTATGGAAAATTTAGAAATTTGGAATTATGTTTGTGATACTTTTCACGAAAAGTATAAGGTTATTTTAATTGATTTTCCTGGTCATGGAAAAAGTTCTTCTTATGAAGAAAAAAAGATTTTCTCTATGGAAGAATTGGCGGATATAGTAAAATTAATTTTGGAAAAGGAAAATATCAATAAAGCGGTTTTTATTGGTCATTCTATGGGTGGATATATTTCCATGGCTCTTTTAGAAAAACATCCAGAAATATTTTTAGGTTTATGTTTGCTTCATTCTACCGCAAAATCTGATACAAAAGAAAAAAAGAATAATAGAATACGGTCTATTCAATTAGCAATAGATGACTATTCTTTATTTGTATCTTCTAGCATAAATAAATTATTCAATCCTAAAAAATTAGATTCTTTGCAAAAAGAAATTAATTTTATAAAAAAAATGGCTTTGTCTACTTCTATTCATAGTGTAATTTCTTTCTTACGAGGAATGTCTATTCGTAAAGATAGAAGATTTTTATTAAAACAAACAAAATTTCCAAAATTATATGTAATTGGTTTATATGATTTAATTCTTCCTAAAAAAAGAATACATGAAGAAGCAAAATTTGGATACAATAGTTATTCCATTGAAATACAAACAGGTCATATGGGACCGATAGAGGATCCTCAAACAATAGGAAAAATATTAGAAAATTTTATGAAGGATAAAATTAAAAAATGTATAAAATGAATAAAAAAGAATTACGGAAAAAATATTTCCTATACAGAAATTCTCTTTCTAAAGAGGAAGTAAAGAAAAAAAGTTATGAAATATTTTTTCAATCAAAAAAACTTTCTATATGGGATAAAAAATATTATCATATTTTCTTACCCATACAGAAATATAATGAAATAAATACGTTTATAATTATCAATTGTCTTATAAAAAAAAAAAGCATATAACAATTCCTTATTCAAATTTTACTAATTCATCCATAGATAATTGTTATTTTGACAAAAATACATTATTAAAAATAAACAAATATGGAATTTCGGAACCAATACAGAAACATATTGTCCATCCTTCTTTGATTGAAGTTTTATTTATCCCATTATTAGTGTTCGATTTAAAAGGTTATAGAATTGGTTATGGAAAAGGTTTTTATGATAGATTTATTCCATTATGTAAAAAGAATGTATTAAAAATAGGATTGAGTTTTTTTCCACCCATAAATTGTATTCAACCAATACATAAAAAGGATCTTGTCATTGATATAGGAATCACTATCGATCAAACGTTTTTTTTTTAATTAAAATTTAATAAAAAAATACTTTAAAGATATCCCATATAAGGACCATAATCATAATAAAACTTATAATTAAAAATCCAATGATTGTACAACGTTCAAGAATACTTTCGTTAATCTTTTTTTTAGTCATCATTTCTATCATAATAAACAAAATGTAACCTCCATCTAAGGATGGAATAGGAAATAGATTCAAAAATGCCAACCAAATGGATAAAGTAGCTGTTAATGTCCAAAATATATTCCAATTCCATTGGTTAGGAAATTCTTTAGCCATAGAAAAAAAACTCCCTATCTGTTTATAAGCCTTAGTTTCTATATGAAAAACATTTTTCAAAAAATCTATTTGATTTTTTAGAACTTCAAAAGTTCTTTTCACTCCGTAAGGAAAACTTTCCATGATTGAATAATTTTTCCTTTCGAATAAAAATATTTTATCCATATCCATAAAATCCTTTAAATAAATACCTAATACTCCTGTTTTATCCAAAACAACTTTTTTTTGAATTAATTGTCCTTTTCTATTGATAGAAATAAATATATTTTGGTTCTTGTATTTAGATAAACTATCTTTTAATTGATCGGAAAATAAAATGAATTCCGAATTTATAGATAAAATTTCATCATTGTTTCTTAGTCCATATTGATATGCTACTGAATTTTTAACTACATAATTTATAATAGGTGGAACACGGGGTTTAATAAAAAAACTGAATTCTCTTCTATCAAAAAGATATCTTTTTTTATCATCACTCAACGATAAATGAATAATTTTTCCCATTCTATCTATAGTAATGGATTTTCCTAAAATGATGGCTTTTGGTATATCATTAAAATATGGAACATATTTATTATTTACAAATAGAATTTTGTCTCCATTTTCTAAACCAATCTTTTTTCCCATTGAATCAACTTCAATTCCATATCTAACATTTTTTGTAGGTAGGTTAGTTTCTCCATATTTAAGTATCAAAAAAGAAAAAATAAGAATAGATAATAATACATTGGAAATAATTCCCCCTGATACAATCAACAATCGTTTTATTGAAGATTTTGAACGAAATTCCCAATTTTTTGGATGTCTTTCTGAAGAATTTATTTTATCTTCTTCTTCCATCATTCCGGATATTTTTATATATCCTCCTAAAGGAATCCAACCTATTCCATAAATAGTATTTCCTATTTTTTTTTGGAAAAGAGAAAACCATGGATCAAAAAACAAAAAAAATCTTTCTACATGTACTTTAAATACTTTTGCCAATAAAAAATGTCCTAATTCATGAATAATAATCAATATGGAAACACTGAAAAGTAACTGTATGGATCTAACAAAAATAGACGTCATAAGTTATAACATATTTTTTGGTAGATAAATTTACAACCTTTATTTTTATTTCGTTTTTTTTCTATAGATAAAAAGTTATTTCATATTTTAAAAAAAAACATAAATTTGAAACTATCTAATCTTAAAAAAGGAGAAAAGGGAATCATTAAAGGATATAAAAATGAAGATTTCCCTATAAAATTATTAGAATTAGGTATTTTACCTGGTGTTAAATTTGAAATACTTTTCGTTTCCATTTTTTATGATCCACTTTGTATTGGCTATGATCAATCTTGTTTAGCATTACGTAGAAAAGAGGCAGAAAATATTCTTATAGAAAAAATATTCTTATAGTAGAATCTATCTAATGCAAAAAAAAATAGTAAAATTGGCTATAATTGGAAATCCAAATGTTGGAAAAACTTCTTTATTCAACAAATTGACTGGACTTAACCAAAAAATAGGAAATTATTTGGGCGTAACAGTTGATAAAAAAATAGGGTATTTTTATTATGATCGTACCTATTATCAAATAGTAGATCTTCCTGGAACTTATAGTATATACCCATCCTCTAAAGATGAAGAAATAGTGAGTAAATTCTTACTGACTGATACAGAAAATGTGGATTATCCAGATAAAATTATTGTTGTAGCGGATTCCTCCAATATAAAAAAAAGTATTCTTTTATTAAGACAAATACAAGATTTAGGTTTTTCTGTCTTGTTTGTTCTAAATATGATTGATGAAGCAAAAAAAAAGGGAATTGTCATTGATATAGAAAAACTGAAAGAATTTCTTATAACAGAAATTGTATCAATTGATGCGAGAAAAGGAATAGGAATAGAAAAGGTTAAAAATAAAATAAAAAACATGAATGATAAAACAAAGAGAATATCTTTTTTTTTTAATCCAGAATCGTATTATCCCATTGCTATTCAAGATGTAAAAACTTTTTATCAAGTAAATACCTATAGAGCTTGGTACTATTTAGCTAATAATAATGAAGAAAAAATTTTAAATGAAATAAAAAAAAAACACAATATTATTTCTAAAAGATTGCAAATTAAGGAAACATTGGATAGATATCAAGAAATAAGTAACATTTTATCCAAAACTGTTTCTGAATTTCTTTCTGAAAAAGAAAAAAACTATTTAAATTTTTCCAAAAAAATAGATAATGCTTTATTGTTACATCCTTTATGGGGATATTTTATTTTCTTTTTTTTATTATTCATCATATTTCAAAGTGTTTTTTTTTGGTCAGAAATTCCTAAAAAATTTATAGAATTTTTTTTTTATATTCTTCAAAAAAAGCTGAAAAATATTTATCCAGGTCCTTTAAATAATTTTTTTTTACAAGGAATTATACCCGGAATTAGTACCATTATTACTTTTATTCCACAAATTTTTATTTTATTATTTTTTATTCTTCTTATGGAAGAAAGTGGTTATATAACTAGGGTCATTTTTCTAATGGATAGAATGATGCGACCTTTTGGATTAAATGGAAAAAGTGTAGTACCTCTTATATCTAGTATAGCTTGTTCCATTCCAGCAATAATGTCTGCTAGAAATATTGAAAATCCTAGAGATCGTTTAATCACTATTTTAGTTACCCCTTTTATGATATGTTCAGCTAGATTGCCTGTTTATACTTTAATTATTTCTTTAGTCATTCCAAATCAAAAATGGTATTTTATTCAATTAAGAGGAGTAGTACTCATGGCTATGTATTTTTTAAGTTTTTTTTCTGCTTTAAGCATATCTAGGATACTTCATCAGTTTTTGAAAAAAGATTATAAAAGTCATCTTATTATGGAAATGCCTACTTATAAATGTCCTATATTCATAAATATATTAATTACTCTTTGGATGAATATCAAATCTTTTATTTTGAATGCAGGAAAAATGATTTTATTGGTTAATGTATTAATTTGGAGTTTAGGATCCTTTGGCCCTTCAAAAAAATTATCGAATCAAAATTATACTTTTATTGAAGAAAGGATCCAAAGACAAACACTTCCTAATTCTTATTTAGGTTTAATAGGAAAAAAAATGGAACCCTTTCTTAAACCATTAGGATATGATTGGAAAATAGGAATTGGATTATTCTCTTCGCTTGTAGCAAGAGAAGTATTTGTTAGCACTATGACATCTATATATAGTATAGAAAATAGTATGGAAAAAGGAAATTTACTCTTAGAAGAAAAAATGAAAAAAGAAACATTTCCTGAAACAGGAAAACCGGTTTATAATCTGGCTACAGGATTTTCTTTATTATTTTTCTATGCTTTCTCTATACAATGCATAAGTACCTTATCCATAGTAAGAAAAGAGACTAAATCTTGGAAGTGGCCCATCATGCAATTTTTTTTTATGACAACATTAGCTTATCTTTTTTCTTTTCTTATTTATAAAATTTTAAAATGAAAATGTGGCAATATGTTATTATTGGTTTATTATTCTCGTATTCCATAATTTATTTATTCAAAAATTTGTGTAATTTTTTTTCAAACAAAAAGAACTTTTGCAAAAAAAAATGCAATTGTAAATTATAATTTTTTTGAACACTCAATAGAATAATCGATAGATTGTTTGAATAAATCGGATAAAGATATTCCGGCAATATTTAATTGTTTGGGAAAAATACTTTCTTCCGAAAGTCCAGGTATAGTATTTATTTCTAAAAAAAAAGGGGTATCCTTTACAAGGATATATTCCGATCTAGATATTCCTGATAAATTTAAAATATTGCATACTTTTTTTGCCAATTTTTGAATCTTCCTTTCAATATTTGGTAATAATCTAGCAGGTGTAATTTCTTGAGATCCTCCACCATATTTCGATTCAAAATCGAAAAAATCATTTCTACTGATTATTTCTGTAATTGGTAAAACTTTAATTTGATGATTGAATGAAATAACTCCTACGGAAACTTCAATTCCTTTTAGAAAAGATTCAATAATAATTTCGTGATCTTCTTTAAAAGCTTTTTCTATAGAAGGTAATAGATCCTCTTTTTTATACACTTTGGATATACCTAAACTAGATCCTGCTCTATTAGGTTTTACAAAACAGGGGAGTCCTACTTTTTTTATAATATTTTTTTCGCAAAAAGGTTGATTCTTATTTAAGAAAAAGGAAACAGCTGTATCTATTCCAAATTCTTTCAAGAAAGTTAAACAATATTTTTTGTTAAAAGTTATATTGGATTGATGAAAGTTACATCCCGTATAAGGGATTTTCAATAAATGAAAATAAGATTGTAATATTCCATCTTCTCCTGGAGTCCCATGAATAACATTAAATACACAATCAAATTTTAAAATTTGATCCTGTTTGAGACAAACGGTAAAATCATGTTTATTAATAGGATATTCATGATTTTTTTCATCCTTTAAAATCCATTGATCTCTGTATATATAGATTTTATAAGGTAAAAATTCTTTTCTATTTAGATTTTCGTAAACAACTTTTCCGCTTTTTAGTGAAATAACAGATTCTTCGGTATAACCACCCATAACAATGGCAATTTTTTTCATTATTCTTGATTTATTTTATATTTATTCATATGAAATATTCAAAATATTGTTTGATTTTCCTCTTCAATTTATTGATGGCTGTTTTCATTTTATATAAAATTACTCATTTTGCATTAAAATGGGCCGATACTTATACCAAACATGGATCCTATGTGGTAGTACCTAATCTTCGTTACTTAACTTTAAACCAATCCATATCCATTTTAAAAAAATTAGGATTAAAATATGATGTAGATACATCTCGTTATGATCCGTCTTTTAAACCTTCCCAAGTGCTTTCCTTTTTTCCAGAAGCAGGAGATCATGTTAAAAGAGGAAGACATATATACATACAGGCTAATTCTAAAAATTTAGAAGTAGTTCTACCCAATATAATAAATAAAGATAAACGTATAGCAATTAAATTGATTCATGCAAATCATCTTCTAGTGAAAGAAATAAAATATGTAAATGATGTTGCAAAAAATATGGTACTAAAAGTTTTTTATAAAGGAAAATCAATACCATCTGGATCTATTTTGCCACATAAAGATAGAATTACTTTAATAATTGGAAAAGGATATGAAAAAAATAATTTTATGGTTCCAAATGTTATTGGAAAGTCTTTGATTTCTGCAACTTCTACTTTAAAAGAAAAATTATTTAAAATAATTAATTTTTATTATGATCATTCTTCTATGAAGAATAAGGAAGCCATAGTCTATCGTCAGGAACCTTATCCTGGGAAAATACATAATAAAAATAAACCTATTTATCTTTGGCTCACTTACAACAATAATAATCAAACAAAAGAAGAATTCTTGGAGAATTCTTCAATAAAACCATATGACGAATCAAATGATATCAACGAAAATAATAATAAAAATAATGAAAAGAATGATGACACCCATACAAAAAAAAATCAAACATTGAATTGAATAAATGTCTCTAAAAAAATTTAGTTTTTCTGCAGAAAAACATCAAAAATCTATTCGAATTGATAAATTTTTGAGACAATACATTCAAAATGTTAGTAGAAATAAAATTCAAAAGGCAGTTTATTCAGGAAAAATATTGGTGAATCAACGTATTATAAAAAAAAAGAATTACAAAATAAAACCTTTTGATTTCATAGAAGCAGAGATCTATTCTTATTCTACTCCAATTGTTGTTGTAGATTCAGAATATAGAAATATTATTGCAGAAAGAATTCCTCTGAATATTATTCATGAAGATGAAGATATTCTAGTAATCAACAAACCTGCAGGAATGGTAGTACATCCTGGTTTTGGGAACGAAAAAGGAACCTTAATTCATGGAGTAAAATACCATTTAAAAAATAATAAGGAATTATATAGATTAGGTTTGGTTCACCGAATAGATAAAGATACTTCAGGTTTACTTGTTTTAGCTAAGAATGAACAGGCACAAAAATGTCTATTTCAACAATTTATTTCTAAAACCATTAAAAGAAAATACATAGCTTTGGTATGGGGAAATTTGCAGAAAGAAAAAGGAACTATAACTGGCTTTATAGGAAGAGACCCTAAAAATAGAAAAAGAATGACTGTTTTAAAAAAAGATTTTGATAGAGGAAAATATTCTATTACTCATTACAAAGTTTTGGAAAGATTTAAATATCTAACGTATGTTTCCTGTAATTTGGAAACAGGTAAAAAACATCAAATAAGAGCTCATTTCAAATATTTAGGACATCCATTATTTAATGATTTTACTTATGGTGGAAATAAAATAATTATGAAAAAAAATATTTCAAGAAAACATATTGAAATTTTAAAAAAATGCTTAAATATATTAAAACAACAAGCATTACATGCTATTTCTATTTCCTTTATCCATCCAAGTAATAGGAAATGTCATTTTACCTGTCCAATTCCTAAAGATTGGAAAAAGTTAATACAAGAATGTAGAGAAAAATTCTTATATTAACGTCCCACGAAGAAGAATACAAGACATAGAAAAATATATAATTAAACCAATGACATCGACTAATGTAGCAACAAAAGGAGCAGAAGAAGCAGCTGGATCTCCCTTAAATTTTTTTATTAGAAAAGGCAACATAGATCCGCTAAACGTTCCCCACAGTACCACTCCAATCAAAGAAAAAAAAACTGTTAATCCAACCAATAAAAAATGAGGTCCATAATTAAAAAAATTTATTTTATGCCATGTAAAAATACGGATAAAACCGGTTAACCCTAAAATACTCCCTAATAGTCCCCCACATATTATTTCTCTTCGCATCACCATCCACCAATCTTTCATTTTCACTTCTCCCAAAGCCATTGCTTGAATAATTAAACTTGCCGCTTGAGAGCCACTATTTCCACCACTAGAAACCACTAATGGAATGAATAAAGCCAAAACAACAGCTTTTTCTATAACACTGGAGAAGTATTGCATTACAGTTGTAGTGAACATTTCTCCTATAAATAACAAGATTAACCATCCAGCCCTTTTCTTAATTAATTTAAATAAAGGAACATTCAGATAAGATTGATTTAAAGCTTCCATTCCTCCCAATTTTTGAATATTTGTTCTATAATTTTCATTTAAAACCCATAATATATCATCTATGGTGACTATTCCAAGCAAAATTTTCTGATCATCTATTACTGGAAGTGAAACTCTATTATTCATAGAAGAAAATATTTTATTGGCTTCTTCTTCTGTATCGGTAACACTTAAAGCTGCGGTATATTGTCCATCCATCAATTCAGCTACTTTAGTATCTGTATCTACTAATAAAAATTCTCGTATTTTTATATCGTCAACCAATTTTCCTTTTTGATTTACTATATAGATTATTTCTATTGCATCACTATTCTTCCCTTCTTTTCGTATATAGTCTAATACTTCTTGTACACTCCATGTATCTCGTACAGCAAGATAATATGGAATCATAAGACGTCCTACACTGTTTTCTGGATATCCTAAAGCAACTAGGGTTCTACGTTTTTCTTCCGGTTTTAAATATTTAATTAAATCTTTTAAAGAATTTTTTGGAATATTTTCTAGAAAAGACACACGATCGTCCACAGATAGTTGATTCATCAATTCCATTATTTTAAAAGAGGAAATTCCTTCTATAATTTTTTTTTTTATAGGAAAGTCTAAAAATTTAAAAACGGAAGTTGCTTTATTGATTTTTAATGAAATAAATATTTTTACAACATTATCCGGATTATCTTGAATTATTTTCACTAAATAACTAATGGTTTGATTATTTAAAAACTTTTCGTTAAAATTATTTTTTAAACAATCTTTATCGGAATTAAACATTTATTTTCTTTTTTAGAAATTTTTTTTCATTATCCTCTTATGAAATTTCCATCATTATAAAATAAAATTAAAAGCATCTTTAAAAAAATAAAAGTAACATGGAATATAATTTTCGAAAAATAGAAAAACGTTGGCAAATATATTGGAAAAAAAACGAGATTTTTCATACAAAAGAAAACGATTTTTATACAAAAAAATATTATATATTGAATATGTTTCCTTATCCTTCTGGTACAGGTCTACATATAGGACATTGCTTAGGATATATAGCTTCTGATGTTTATGCAAGATATAAACGTGCGAAAGGATATAATGTCCTAAATCCGATAGGTTTTGATTCCTTTGGACTTCCTGCAGAACAATATGCTATTCAAACTGGACAGCATCCTTACGAAACTACTCGAAAAAATATACAAAGATACCAAAAACAATTAAATAAAATAGGACTTTCCTTTGATTGGAAGCGTCAATTATGTACCAGTAATCCTGATTATTATCGTTGGACTCAATGGATGTTTATTCAAATTTTTAATTCTTGGTATGATAAAAATAGTGATAAAGCTCAACCTATAGAACTTTTAATTGATGAGTTTAAAAAAAACGGAAATTTATCGGTAAATGCTAGTAATTCCTTTAACTATAAATTTGATTCAAAAGAATGGAAAGAATTCAGTTCTTTAAAAAAAGAAACTATTCTTCTAGATTACCGTTTAGCTTTTTTATGTAAAAATACAGTGAATTGGTGCCCTGAATTAGGTACAGTTTTAGCTAACGACGAAATAAAAAATGGGAAAAGTCAAAGAGGTGGATATTCCATTTATAAAAGAAAAATGCTTCAATGGCATATAAGAATCACTGCTTATGCAGAAAGGCTTTTAAAAGGGTTAGAATTTATTGATTGTTCCAAATCTCTTAAAAAATTGCAATACAATTGGATAGGAAAAAAGAAAGTAGTTTCCATTTTCTTAAAACTTCTTTTTTCTAATGTAGAAAAAATAGAATTTTTCATTCATCGTCCAGAAATTATATTTGGAATGACCTTTATCGTTCTATCTACAGATCATCCATTGGTAGAAGAAATCACTATTTCATCCAATAAAAAAAAGCTTATTGCATACAAAAGAGAAATAAATTCTATAGAAAAACAATTGGAAAAAAGAAAAAGTATTTCAGGTTTTTTTACAGGAAACTATGTTCTACATCCATTCATCAAAAGAAAAAAAATCCCTATTTATGTTAGTAATTATTTCTCTGTAGATACTCAAACAAAATCTACAATAGGCATACCTAGTCATGAAAAATGTAGTCAAAAATTTGCAGAATATTTTGGTTTAGAAATTTTACCAGTTTTTATTCCAGAAAATAATACTGATCCTAATAAAAAAAATGAACCTTATGAAGGAGAAAATGGAATATGCATTAATTCTGATTTTTTAAATGGCTTGAAAGCCAAAGAGGCGAGAGAAAAAATAATTAAAATTTTGGAAAAAAAAAATATCGGTGTAAAAAAAAATAGTTATAGATTACGGGACGCTGTTTTTTCTAGACAAAGATATTGGGGGGAACCCATTCCAATTTATTTTAAAGGAAAAATACCCAAAACCATTCCCATTGAAAAACTTCCTCTTATTTTGCCAAAAATAGAGAATTATCACCCAAAAAATGGAAAATCTCCATTAATGAGAGTGAAAAATTGGGCTTGGGATGAGAAAAATATGAAAATAGTTTCAAATACTCTTATCGATAACAAATATGTATTTCCTATAGAAACTAATACAATGCCATGTTGGGCAGGATCCAGTTGGTATTTCCTTCGTTATATGGATGTTCACAATAACAATTTTTTTTTAGATCATAAAAAAGAAAATTATTGGAAAAATATAGATTTATATATTGGAGGCTCTGAACATTCTACAGGACACTTAATTTATGCTAGGTTTTGGCACAAATTTCTGAAAGACAGAGGATGGATAAGAACAGAAGAACCTTTTAATAAAATATTAAATCAAGGAATGATTCTCAGTCATTCTGCCATTATATTAAAAATTATTGGAAAAAATACATTTATTTCTTATGGATTGAGGAAAAAGTATGGTTTCCCATTACAAGAAATATACGTAGATATTTCTCTAATAAATCAGAATAACGAATTAAATATAAAAAAATTTAAACAATGGAGACCTGAATTTTATAATTACAAATTTATTTCGGAAAAAGAAATTTTTTTTTGCAAAAGAAAATTAGAAAAAATGTCCAAATCTAAATACAATGTTATCAATCCAGATCATATTTATGACAGATATGGATCTGATATATTTCGGATTTATGAAATGTTTTTGGGTCCAATTACACAATCAAAACCTTGGGATGATCAAAAAATTAATGGAATCAAAAATTTCGTTAATAAATTTTGGCGTTTATTCCACAATAAGAATGGAATATTTCAAGTAAGTAATTTAGATCCAACATTTCAAGAATTAAAAATATTGCATTCCACAATTAAAAAATTACAAGAAAAAATAGAATCTTTTTCTTTTAATACATCTATTAGTTATTTAATGATAATCGTCAATAAATTAACCAATTTAGAATGTAATAAAAGAAAGATATTGGAACCTTTAGTGAAATTAATGGCTCCATTTTCTCCTCATATAGCTGAGGAAATTTGGAGAAAACTAGGAAGTAAAAAATCAATTTTATTTTCATCTATTCCTATTTTCGATCCAAAATATCTTGTTGAAAAAAAAATAACCTATCCGATTATGTTTAATGGAAAATTAAAATTTAAGGAAATATTTGATTCAAGTCTAACAATAGAAAAAATAAAATATAAAATTTTAAATCATCCTAAAACTAAATTTGTTTTAAAAAACAAAGTATTACAACGAGTAATCATTATTAAAAATAAAATAATAAATATTTTAATTACTTAAATAATTTTGTATTATATTTAATATAGCATTCAAGAATACAGCACATTGTAAAAAATTTTTTATGTCAAAAAAAAACAAAAGTAAAGCTGATACGTTTTTTAGTTGTATAGAAAAAAATTTCGATAAAGCTACACGATTTATTCCTCCTATTGAAAAAGGACTATTGGAACAAATTAAATCTTGTAATGCTGTATATCGTATGCACTTTCCTGTAAAAATAGGAAAAAAAATAAAAGTTATTGAAGCTTATAGAGTCCAACATTCTCATCACAAACTTCCCTGCAAAGGAGGAATAAGATACAGTTTAAAAGTCAACCAGGATGAAGTAATGACTTTAGCAGCTCTTATGACCTACAAATGTGCTATAGTGGATGTTCCTTTTGGTGGAGCTAAGGGTGGAATTAAAATAGATCCACAAACTATTTCTGTAGAAAATATAGAAAAAATAACACGTCGTTATACTTCTGAATTAATTAAAAAAAATTTTATAGGTCCAGGAATTGACGTTCCAGCTCCTGATTATGGAAGTGGAGAAAGAGAAATGAGTTGGATTTTCGATACATTTTTATCTCTTATTCCAGGAGAAGTCGATGCTCTAGCTTGTGTTACAGGAAAACCTCTTTCTCAAGGAGGAGTAAGAGGGAGGAAGGAAGCAACAGGATTAGGAGTCTTTTATGGAATTAGAGAATTATGTAGAATAAAAGAAGACATGTTATCTTTAGGTCTTGATGTTGGATTGGATGGAAAGAAAGTTATAATACAAGGTTTAGGAAATGTAGGGTATCATGCCGCTACTTTTTTTCATGAAGCAGGTGCTATTATTGTCGCTTTAGCAGAAAGAGAAGGAGCCATTTACAATAAAAAGGGATTGAATGTCTCTAATGTGATTCTACATTTAAAAAATACTGGATCCATATTAAATTTTCCAGGTTCAAAAAATATTGAAAATACAGAAAAAGCTTTAGAATTGGAATGTGATATTTTAATCCCTTCTGCATTAGAAAATGTAATACATAAAAATAATGCTAATCGTATTAAGGCTAAAATTATTGGGGAAGCAGCTAATGGACCAGTAACTCCTGATGCAGATGAAATATTAGGTAAAATGGGAGTAATTGTGGTACCAGATATTTATTTAAATGCTGGAGGAGTAACAGTCTCTTACTTTGAATGGTTAAAAAACTTAAGTCATGTTCGTTATGGACGTATGGAGAAACGTTTTAGTGAAAATGTAAATTCAGAACTTTTACAAGTTATTGAAACTATTTGCAGAAAAAAAATTCTAACGGAAGAAAAAAAAATGATTTTGAGAGGTCCAAGAGAAATAGATTTAGTACGTAGTGGGTTGGAAGATACAATGATTAGTGGATTTCATAAAATTCGTGATATAAAGAAATCCTCAGGAATAGAAAATATGCGTACGGCTGCATTTGTTCTTGCTATAAAAAAAATAATAGATTCTTATGAAAAATTAGGAATTTTTCCATAATCTTAAAATAAAAAATATCTTTTCCATGAAGTACAAAAGATCATTATTGAAATTAAGCGGAGAATCTCTTATGGGAAATAACGAATTTGGACTTCATTCTACTCGTCTTCAACAATATGCTGAAGAAGTTAAAAATGTAGTAGATATGGGGGCACAAGTTGCTATAGTTATTGGAGGAGGAAATATCTTTAGAGGTTTTTCTAATAATAATACGATAGATCGTATAGGAGGAGATTATATGGGAATGTTAGCTACTGTTATCAACGGTATAGCCTTACAATCTTATTTAGAAAACGTGGGTGTATGTGCTTCTATACAAACAGCTATTAGAATGGACCAAATAGCAGAACCTTTTGTTAAAGATAAAGCCATTCATCATTTGGAAAAAGGAAGAGTAGTTATATTTGTAGCAGGATTGGGCAATCCTTATTTCACTACGGATACAGCAGCTGTATTGCGTGCTATAGAAATAAAAGCCGATGTTCTATTAAAAGGAACTCGAGTAGATGGAATCTATACTAAGGATCCGGAAAAAGATAAATATGCAAAAAAAATAAAAAGAATATCCTTTGATATGGCCTATAAAATGGAAATAAAAGTAATGGATCAAACAGCATTTATTTTAGGAAATGAAAATAATTTACCTATTATCATTTTTGATATCAACAGAAGAGGAAATTTTAAAAAAGCAATTTCCGGAGAAGACATAGGGACCTTGGTTACTACTAAAAAAAAATAAAAAAATTATGGATGAATTAAATAAAATTTATTCTTCTTGTAAAAAAGAAATGGAAAAAATTTTAAAAAAACTACAAGAAGAAATTCATCGTGTTCGTTTAGGAAGTAAATCCGTTATTCCATTTTTGGAAAAAATAAAAATAAAGTGTTATGGAACTTTTTTACCTTTGATAGAAGTATCCAATATAACTATTTTAGACCATATGAATATAAGTATTCAACCTTGGGATCGTTCCCTTACATCCTCTATAGATAAAGCTATTATCGATGCAAATTTAGGTTTTATGCCCACTAATAAAGGAGAATATATTCACATTCATCTTCCCATTGTGACAGAAGAAGGGAGAAAAAATTTGATGAAAAAAATTAAAAAAAAAACAGAACAGGCAAAGATATTCGTGAGAACAATACGAAAAAAAAATAATCAAACCATAAAAAAATTAAATTTTTCCGAAGATTTGTCTAAATACGGAGAAACTCATATACAAAAAATAACAAGTGAATATATTCAAAAAATTGAGGATTGTTTCATTTCCAAAAAAAAAGAAATATTATAAAAAAAATATATTTTTTCCATGATCATAAAATATTCTATTAAAGAATTATTGGATGGAGGAATTTTTTTTTTAAATAAAAAAGTTGTAGTTGAAGGCTGGGTCCGTTCTTTTCGTCATTCTATTTTTATATTATTAAATGATGGATCTACAATTAAANATATTCAAATTATTTTATCTAAAAAAAACTTAGATAAAAATTTTATAAAAAAAATAACCATCGGAACTTCTATTAAAGTTACAGGGATCGTAACAAAAAGTATAGGGAAAAAACAATCTATAGAACTTTCATCTTTAGATATAAGTATATATGGAGAAGTAAAATCAGAAATTTTTCAAAAATCTATTCTACAACCGAAAAAACATAGTTTAGAACTACTTCGTAAACAAGCTCATTTACGTTTTCGTACAAATATTTTTAGCAGTATTATGCGTATACGTCATCATATAGCTTTTTGTATCCATAAATATTTTCATGAGAATGGATTTTTTTATATTCATACACCAATTATTACCACTTTAAATTCTGAAGGAGAGGGATCTGGAAAAATGTTTCAGGTAACAACTATGGATTTAAAAAATATTCCATGTATAAAAGAAGAAAATATATATAAAAAAGATTTTTTTAAAAGTAAAACATATCTTAGCGTATCTGGACAGTTAGAAGCAGAAATGGCCTCTTTATCTTTAGGGAAAGTGTATACTTTTGGACCTGTTTTTCGTGCAGAGAATTCCAATACATCACGACATTTATCCGAATTTTGGATGATAGAACCAGAAATGGCTTTTTATCATTTAGAAGAAAACATGAATTTAGCAGAAGATTTTTTAAAATTTATCATACGATATATTGTTAAAAATTGTATGGAAGATCTTTCCTTTTTAAAGGATAATATAACAAAATGGAATCAAGAGAAAGAAAAAAAGGGATCCATTTTAGAAAAATTGGAACTTTTAATAGAAATTCCCTTTCAAAGAATCAGTTATACTGAAGCTGTAAGGATTCTTGAAAAAGAGAACAAAAAAGGAAAATTTATTTATCCAGTTATTTGGGGTATGGATTTGCAATCGGAACATGAACAATACTTAGTGGAATATTTTAAGACTCCTGTAATTGTTTTTGATTATCCGGCTTGTATTAAAGCTTTTTATATGCGTATAAATAATGATGAAAAAACGGTTAGAGCTATGGATATTTTATTTCCAGAAATAGGAGAGATCATTGGAGGATCTCAAAGAGAAGAACGTTATGATCTTTTATTGAAACGTATAGAAGAAAAAAATATAGAGTATAATAAACTTTGGTGGTATTTAGATACACGTCGTTTTGGTTCTGTTCCTCATAGTGGATTTGGTTTAGGATTCGATCGTCTAGTTCAATTTATTACAGGAATGAAAAATATTCGTGATATTATTCCTTTTCCAAGGATACCCAATCATGCAGAATTTTAAAACATGTTAAAACAAAAATTATTACAAAAAAGACAACAAAAACTTTCTCCACAACAAATTAAGTTAATGAAATTGGTTCAATTATCTACTTTAGATTTTGAACAAAGAGTGAAACAAGAATTGGAAGAAAATCCAGCTCTTGAAATGGAAGAAGATGGGAGTGATTCAGAAATATCAGAAGAAAATTTGAATTTTCTAGAAGATTCAAATCCATCCAATAACAACATGGATAATAATAAAGATGGAGAAACAATAAATAATATTGATGAATACTTAAGTGATGATGAAATTTTAGATTTCAAAAATAATAAACACAATCAAAATTTCAGTGAAGAAAAATATATGCCCATAGTTTCTGTTATTTCTTTTCAAGAATATTTAAAAAGTCAGTTACATACTTTTCGTTTCCTAAGTAAGGAAGACTTATTGATTGCTGATTTTATAATAGGAAGCATAGATGAAAATGGATATATAAGAAGAAAAATATCTGCTATAGTAGATGATATATTTTTTAAACTTGGAATATCTGTTACTGTAAAAAAAGTAGAAAAATTACTTTTAAATTATATACAGAAACTAGATCCTATAGGAATAGGAGCTAGAGACTTACAAGAATGTCTTCTTCTTCAATTAGAAAATAAGAAACAGTCCATAGAGGTTAATCTTGCTAAAGATATTATACAAAATAATTTTGAATCTTTTACAAAAAGACATTTTCAAAAATTGAAAAATAAATTAGGAATAACAAGAGATCTTTTACGGAAAGTAATTTTTAAAATTGAAAAATTAAATCCAAAACCAGGAAAAATATATTCTGGCAATCATAGAAATTTAGATCATATTATTCCAGATTTTACTATTTGTATTTTAGATGGAAAATTAGAATTATCTCTAAATCATAGAAATACTCCAGAATTAAAAGTATCCTCTTTATATATAGATATGTTAAAATCTTATTATCAGTACTCTAAAGAACGAAATATGAAAAAAAATGATGAAAACACTATTGTTTTTATAAAAAAAAAAATAGATTCTGCAAAATGGTTTGTAGATGCTATTAAAAAACGTCAAAATACACTAATGTTAACCATGAATGCTATTATGGATTATCAAAAAGAATATTTTTTCACAGGGGATCCATACAAGATTAAACCTATGATATTAAAAAATATATCCCAAAAAATTGGAGTAGGAATCTCTACTGTTTCTCGCGTTGCTAATAGCAAATATGTCAATACTCCATACGGAACCTTCTTAATCAAGAGTTTTTTTTCTGAAAAAATGATAAATGAAGAAGGGAAGGAGATCTCCTCCATTGAGATAAAAAAATTATTGGGAGAATCCATTTATAAAGAAAATAAAAGAAAACCTCTGACTGACGAAAAGTTATCTATAATTCTCAAAAAAAAAGGTTATATAGTAGCAAGACGTACTGTAGCTAAATATAGAAATCAAATGAAAATACCAGTATCCAGAATGCGAAAAATTTTATAATTTCCTTTTTTTTATAATAATAGTTTTCCAATTAGAGAATTCTTTTATGGATAAAACAGAAAGTTCTCTTCCATATCCAGATTTTTTCACTCCTCCAAAAGGAAAACGAGGATCTGATTTCACAATTTCATTGATAAAAACCATACCAGTATTTATTTTTTTGGATAATACTTCCGCTTTTTTTAAATCTTTAGTCCAAATAGAAGCTCCTAATCCATAACACGTATAATTAACAATAAAAGGAATTTCTTCTTCTTTAGAAAAAGAATAAACCAATCCAATTGGACCAAATATTTCCTCTTTATTATTAGAATAATTTTCCATCTTTATCTTCAACAAAGATGGAGAAAAAAAGTTACCATCTCTTGTAGATTCTAAGCATACTGTTCCTCCATTCGAAATAACTTTCTTATATTGTTGATGTAATTTTTCAGATAAATCAATACGAGAAATATAACCTATTTTAGTATATTTTTCATATAGATCTCCTCTATGATATTTTTTCATTTCTTGAATAACCAGATCTATAAAATCATCTACAATAGAATTATCTACAATAAAACGTTTAGCAGAAATACAGGACTGTCCTGTATTGTTTAATCTAGATTTTGTAGCAAATTTCGCCGATTCTTGAATATTATTGACATCTTTCATGACTACAAATGCATCATTTCCTCCTAATTCTAAAATAGACTTTTTAATATACTTTCCGGATAAATATCCTATATGACTTCCTGTTAAATGGCTTCCTGTAAAAGCAACTCCTTGTATGATAGAATGGGCTATTAAAGATTCTATTTGATGGTTTTCTACTAAAAAAACTTGAAAAACACCTTTTGGAAACCCAGATTCAACGAATATCTTTTCTAAAAGAATAGAACACCCTGCAGTATTAATAGCTGGTTTAAGAATCATTACATTTCCTAATAAAATATTAGGAATGGTACATCTGATAGTTTGCCAAATAGGATAGTTCCAAGGCATAATTCCTAATATAGCCCCTATAGGCTCAAATATAATATAAGATTTTTCATATTCAGTAGATATGTTTTTAAAAAAGATAGATTCTTCCAAAGAAGAATAATATTTGCACAAATTAATACTTTTATTTATTTCTTCACGTGATTGAGTTATAGGTTTTCCCATTTCTTGGGTAATGGAATACGATAATATATCTAGTCCTTCTTGCATACGATAAGATAATCTCGTTATACTTTTTACCCTAGAATAAAAAGAAGATCCTTTCCATTCTTCATAAGCTTTATGAGCTATAATAAGCTTATCCTTAATTTCTTTTTCTTTTAGAAAGGAATAAGTATTTATTATACTATTATCTACGGGATTAATAGTTTGGAACTTCATAATTTTTAAAAATTTTATTGAATTTTACCACTCAATCTAACAGAAATTTTTTCATTAAAAGCTATTGCATAAAACTTAATTTTTTTTAACAACAAAAGAATACCATTAGCTCGAATTGGGGATAAAAATGTTTGAAATCCTATTTCATAAATAAAATTAGCCCTAGATGAAATAATTTCAAAAGGGAAATGTCCTGAATACACACGAATCATAATAGCAGCGATCCCTCTAGGTAACAAAGCATCACTATCTGCATCAAAAAAAACACGACTACCCTTTAATTTAGCTTCTAACCAAACTTTAGATTGACATCCATAAATTAATTTATCTTCGGATCTAAAATTATCGGATTTTTTTGGTAACTCTTTTCCTAAATCTATAAGATATTCATATTTTTCTTCCCAATTTTTGAGAAAAAAAAATTCTTTTTTTATTATTTCTTCTTTATTTTGTAACGTCATTGCAAATATTTTACGCAAATATAAGATCCTTAATATTTTTTCATATTAATTGATCCATTTTTTTTCTAGCAATTTTTGCAGCTTCCGTCATATTTTTAAGGGATTTTATAACTTCATTCCATTTTCTAGTTTTTAATCCACAATCTGGATTAATCCAAATATTTCTGATTGGTATTTTATTGGAAGCCTTTTTAATTAAATCTAATATTTCTTCTACAGTAGGAATTCTTGGAGAGTGAATATCGTATACTCCTGGTCCAATTTCATTAGGATAAGAAAATTCTGAAAAACCCTTTAATAACTCCATCTTAGAACGAGATGTTTCTATAGTAATAACATCTGCATCTAGATCCGATATAGGTTTCAATATATCGTTGAATTCACTATAACACATATGTGTATGAATTTGTGTTTCATCTTTTACTCCACTTGAAGCAATACGAAATGCTTTAATAGACCAATTAAAATAAGACGTCCAATCCTTTTTCTTCAAAGGTAATCCTTCTCTAAGAGCAGGTTCATCAATTTGAATAATTCTAATTCCAGAATCTTCTAAGGATTTTACCTCATCCCTAATAGCCAAAGCAATCTGATAAGCCGTAGTAGAAATGGGTTGATCATCTCTAACAAAAGACCACTGTAAAATAGTTACAGGACCGGTTAACATTCCTTTCATTAACTTCTTGGTTTTAGACTGAGCAAAACAAATCCAATCCACAGTCATTTCACCAATTCTACCTACATCTCCATAAATAACAGGAGGTTTTACACAACGACTTCCATAACTCTGAACCCATCCATTGTCAGTAGAAATAAATCCCTTCAATTTTTCTGAAAAAAATTCAACCATATCGTTTCTCTCAAATTCTCCATGGACTAAAACATCTAAATTGATTTCTTCTTGTTTTCGAATAACCTCTACAATCAACTCTTGAATTTTATTTTCATATTCTTTTTTACTTAATTCTTTTTTTCGTAATTTACTCCTTAAAATACGAATTTCTTTAGTTTGAGGAAATGAACCAATAGTAGTGGTAGGAAAAAAAGGAAAATTAAATTTTTCATGCTGTTTTTTCTGACGAATTTTAAAGGAACTTTTTCTTTTTATATCATTTTCTTTTATTTTTCTCACTCTTTCTTTGATCTTGGTATCATGAATAAAGGAAGAAGTCTTAGCCTTTTCTAATAAATCAAAATTTTTTAATAAAATATCCTTATTTCCTTTTAGAATATTTTCTAAATCACTTAATTCATAAATCTTTTGTTTAGCAAAACAAATTATTTCTTTGATATCATTAGGAATGGAATATTCGTATTCTATATCTATAGGAATATGTAAAAGAGAAGAATTAGGAGCGATCATTACTCTTTTATCTCCCAATAATTCTATGGATCTTTCGATTTTTTTAATGGAATGAACATAATTATTTTTCCATATATTTCTTCCATTTATCAATCCTAAAGATAAAATCATTTTTTTTTCCATCAAAAAATCTAGAATAAATTCTAATTGTCCTGGATCTTCTATTACATCAATATGTAAAGCTTGTATAGAAATATCCTTAATAAGAGAAATATTTTCTAAAATTCCATCAAAATAAGAGGTGAGCAATATATTTACTTCAGAACAAAGTTTAGATATTTCCTGATAAGCGTATTGAAAAGCCTCTATTTCTTTTTGAGACAAATCTAAAACTAAAATAGGTTCATCTATTTGAATCCAAGTAGATCCTTGATTCTTTAATTTTTTAATTATTTGTATATAAACAGGAATAAGATTTTCAATCAAATCCATTCTATGAAATGAATTTTCTTTTTCTTTTCCCAAAAAAAGATAGGTAATAGGACCTATCAAAACAGGTTTTGGAATAGATTTAATCTCTTTTTTTATTTCTTCAAATTCATCAAATATTTTATTGGAAAAAATATGAAATTTTTGATTTTTGTGAAATTCCGGAACTATATAATGATAATTAGTATTAAACCATTTAGTCATTTCCATAGCCTTTACATCCCATCCATTTTTTTGAAATCCTCTAGCCATAGAAAAATAAAGATCAATTTTTTCATTAATGATAGGAATTGACAAATAAGGATCCGGAATGCATCCCAATAATAAAGACATATCTAAAACATGATCATAAAAACTAAAATCATTACACGGAATCAAATCTAAACCTGATTTTTCTTGTATTTTCCAATTTTCTTTTCGTATTTTTTTTCCAATTTCAAATAACTTATTTGAATCTATTTTATTGTACCAATAAGCTTCACAAGCTTTTTTTAATTCTCTTTGTATTCCTATACGAGGATAACCTAAATTATGTTTCAACATAAACCAATTATTTTTATTTCAATTCAAAAACTATCACAGACCAAATGAACAAAAAAAAATAAAAAGTTGGATCATTCATCCATCGAATGATATAAATATTTTAAAATTTCTTTATCCAATAGAGAAAAAGTAACATCTCTTCTCTTCATCATTATATCAGCAGTTTCACATACTTTTTTAAAAGAAATGATTTTCCTCTCTTGTATTCCTCCTAAGGAAAAAGAAGGAATATATCTAGGTGGAAAACCATAACCAAAAATACTTGCATTAACACCTACTATCGTAGCTGTATTAAATTGAGTATTAATTGAAGATTTGGAATAATCTCCCATTATCATTCCAAAAAATTGAACATCAATAGGACAAAAACTTTTTTTTTCGTAATTCCAAACTGTAACTTTAGAATAGTCATTTCTTAAATTGGAAATATTAGTTCCAGCTCCTAAATTACACCATTCTCCCAAAATTGTATTTCCCAAAAAACCATCATGAGCTTTATTAGAATAAGAAAAAATTACAGAATTTTTTATTTCCCCACCTATTTTACAAAAAGGACCAATGGTCGTTCCTCCATATATTTTAGTTCCCATATTTAAAATCGATTTTTTACAAATAGCGGCTGGTCCTCTAATCATAGATCCTTCCATAATTTGAACTCCTTTTCCAAGGTATATAGGACCAAATTTAGCGTTTAATACAATATTTTCTGTTGTCATATCTTCTTCTAAAAAGATTTTTTCTTTAGAGATAATGTGATTATTTCCAAATAAAGAAAAAGAATTTTTTCCTTTTGTTAAAAACAAAAAATCTTTTTCTAATACAATTTCATTGTTCATAAAAATATCCCATGGTTTTTGAATGTCAACTACCTGGTTGATGTAGCATTTTTTTTTATAACCATTTAATGCTTGTAATGAAAAAGGATTTTCAAAAGAAAAATGAGACTTTCGTACAGCTACAATTTTTTCTTTAAAAAAAACCGCCTCATTTTCTCTTAATTCAAAAATTATTTGAATCAATTCTTCATTTGGAAGAAATGAAGAATTGATTATTAATACATTTTTGTATATTCCTTTCTTGCCCATTACAAAAGAATATTTTTTTGAAAGATATGGTTTCGTTATAACAAAAGCTTTTCCTCCAATATATCTTTCCCATCTTTCTCTTATTGTGAAAATCCCTAAACGAATTTCTGATATAGGTCTAGTAAATGTAAGAGGCAGCAAATTTTTCCATTCTATACTTCCATCATACAATATGAAATAATCCATAAATAAGTAATTTCTATTCTATAAATTTTTTTTATATTTTTCGTATTTTTTATTAAACTTTTCTGCTGGTCCCGTTTTCCCTGAGAATCTTTTTTCTCCAGTAAAAAATGGATGAGAAAAACTGGAAATTTCCATTTTATACAATGGATAAACCAATCCATTTATTTTTATAGATTCTTTTGTCTTTACGGTCGATCTGCATATAAATATATTTTCGTTATTTATATCTTTAAAAACCACAGATCTATAATTTTTTGGATGTATTTTTTTATTCATAATGTTTTTTTTTTGGAAACCGATAAATCATTCCATTAATATTCATTCCTGCTCCTAATGAAGCCATTAATATAGTATCTCCAGGATGAATTTCATGAGGAAGCATCCTTTTTTGTAGAATCAAATCCAACAAAGTTGGAACAGTTGCTACGGAAGAATTTCCATATTTTTGAATGGTCATTGGCATTAATTTTTTACAAAAATCCTTAGTTTTTGCATTATTATAATTATACAATTTCAATAATCTTTTTAAAATAGCATAATCCATTTTTGCATTAGCTTGATGAATAAGAATTTTTTTAATGTCTTTCAGATGTAAATTTGCATGATCCAATATTCTTTTTAACATGATTGGAACTTCTGTTAATGCATATTCATAAATACGTCTTCCATTCATTCTAATATTGACTAGAGATTTTTTATAACTAGGATTCAAAGATGGTCCATTATTTAGATAATGAAGTTCTTCATTGTTGTTACACTGAGTATCGTAATAAATGATTCCGAGATTTTCTTCTTCTATTTCAATAGAAGATAAAACAGCAGCACCTGCTCCATCTGAAAAGATCATGGAATTTCTATCATGCGGATCTATAGCTTTGGATAAAGTTTCAGAACTAGTGATCAAAATATTTTTTGCATATTTAGCTTGCAGAAGCTGATCAGCCAATATCATCCCTTCTATCCATCCTGTACACCCAAATATCATATCATATGGACGACATTTCTTATTTTTTATTTCAAGTTTATTTTTCACTCTAGCAGCTATAGAAGGCATTAAATCCGATTGAAAAGAAATAGGATTAATATCTCCATAATTGTGGGCAGAAATAATATAATCTATTTCTTCTTTATAAATTTTAGAGTTATTCAAAGCTCTTTTTGCGGCAATAGTAGCTATATCAGAATTTAATAAGGAATTATTAATATATCTTCTTTCTTCTATTTCTGTAATTTTTTGAAACTTATTGATTATTTCTTCATTAGATTTTTCAATTTTCAATCCTTTTTGATCGTAAAATACGTATTTTAAAAAATGATTACTCTTTATTATATTTTTTGGCAAATAGTGTCCAGTACCTGTAATGATGGATCGAATCATTTTTTTTAAATAAAATTCTTTGAAAGAATCGTTTTTCTTAAGTAAATTATGATAAAATAATATTATGAACAAATATCCTATTTTATCAGAAGAAAAATTAATAAAAATGTTTGATAATATTTCTTACAATTATGATTTTATTAATCATGTTTTGTCTTTCGGAATAGATATTTTATGGAGAAGAAAAGTGATAGATTTATTAACCAATATTGGTAAAAAAAAAATCAAAAAATATTAGATTTGGCTACTGGAACTGGAGATCTAGCTTTATTGATAGCTAAAAAATTTCATGATACCAATGTTATTGGTTTAGATCCTTCTGAAAAAATGCTAACAATAGCCAGAAATAAAATAAAGAATAATCTTTTAGAAAAAAGAGTAAAATTTATTCAAGGATATTCACAAAATATTCCTTTCAATAAGGATACTTTTGATGTAGTAACTATTGCCTTTGGAATAAGGAATTTTCAATATTTTCATCTCTCTCTTAAGGAAATATATAGAATTCTTAAACCTTTAGGAATTTTAGAAATTTTAGAATTTTCTAAACCTTCGAATACTTATATAAAAAAAATTATTGATTTATACTATCGTTTTATGGCTCAAATAGGAAGTTTTTTATCTAGAAACCGTTTTGCCTATAAATATTTACAGGAATCCATTCAATCTTATTCCTATTGTGGAAATAAAATGAAAAGAATTTTAAGACATCATAAATTTAAAACTATTTATACCAAAACATTAACATTTGGAATTGTTTCTATTTATTTATCAAAAAAAAATGAATTTGATTAAAATTTTTCATTTCCATGAAGTATTTGTCTGGATATTTAACCTCTTTTTTTATAAAAAAAAGAATAAAAAAAATAGAATACATCATACAAAATCCAATAGACATACAACATCAACTAATACATAAAATGATTGTTTATGCAAGAGATACAGAATTTGGAAAAAAGTATGGATTTAAAGACATAAAAAAATATAAGCAATTTTCTGAAAGAATTCCTATATGTAATTATATGGATTTAAAACCTCTCATTGGAAGAATTCGTAGAGGAGAAAAGAATGTTTTATGGCCTGGAAAAGTAAAATGGTTTGCTAAATCCTCTGGAACTACGAATACAAGAAGTAAATATATTCCTGTAACCTTATTTTCCATGCATGATTGTCATTATAAAGCAGGAAAAGATATGCTATCTATATATATTCATAATCATCCAAAAACAAAAATATTTTTTGGAAAAGCTCTCCGTTTAGGAGGAAGTCACAAGTTATGCAGGAATTATAACACTTTTTATGGAGATTTATCTTCCATTTTAATAAAAAATCTTCCGTTTTGGGCAGAATATATTAGTATTCCTAGAAAAAAAATAGCTTTAATGAGTGAATGGGAGAAAAAATTAGAAACTATCGTTAAAGAAACCGGACACAAAGATGTTCGTATTCTATTAGGAGTATGTTCTTGGCTTTTAATATTTTTAAATCGATTATTGAGCGAGTTTCATAAAAGAAAAATCAACGAAATATGGCCTAATTTAGAAGTTATATTTCATGGAGGAGTAAGCTTTAAACCTTATATCAAACAATATAATGAATTATTCAATCAACATATAAATTATTATAATGTCTACAGTGCTTCCGAAGGATTTTTTGCAGTGCAAGATCAAAGAAATGTTGAAGATCTTTTACTGTTATTGGATCATGGAATTTTTTACGAATTTATTCCTATGGAATTATTCCATAATTCATATAAAAAAGTTATTCCTATTGAAGAGGTAGAATTAAATAAAAACTATGCTTTAGTCGTTTCTACAAATGCTGGATTATGGAGATACATAGTTGGAGACACTATTAGATTTACCAGCTTATCTCCATATAGAATATCTATTTCCGGAAGAACAAATCATTATATCAATTCTTTTGGAGAAGAATTAATCATGGAAAATGCAGAAATAGCTTTGAACAGAACTTGTATGAAAACAAATTCTATCATTCGTGAATATACGGCAGGACCTATCTACATAAAAAAAAAAAATTCTGGAGCTCATGAGTGGATTATAGAATTTAAAAAAAATCCAAAAAATTTATCTCATTTTCGGGATACTTTAGATAATGAATTAAAATCTTTGAATTCGGATTATGAAATAAAACGATATAAAAATATAGTTTTACGTCCTCCTGTAATCCATGTAGCCAGAAAGGATTTGTTTTACGATTGGTTAAAAATGCATAGAAAATTAGGAGGTCAAAATAAAGTTCCTCGTTTATCCAATGATAGAAAATATATAGATTCTTTGCTTAAAATAAAATAAATAATATTATGTATTTGACTGCAGAAAAAAAAAAAGAAATATTCCAAACGTATGGTGGCTCCATTTTGGATACAGGATCTTCAAAATCTCAAATAGCTTTATTTACCTATAGAATAAATCATTTAAGCCAACATCTAAAAAATAATAGAAAAGATTTTAATACAGAAAGATCACTGGTAAAATTGGTGGAAAAGAGAAAAAAACTTCTTAAATATATAGAAAAAAAAGATACAAACAGTTATAAAAAGTTTATAAAAATGCTAGGGTTAAGAAAATAAATCTATCACATAAATAATTTCTTTTCCAATAAAAAAAATACAACTAATATGTCAGATACAGTAAAGGAAATTATATCTTTAGAAGATGGACGTACTATTGTTATAGAAACAGGACAATTAGCTAAACAAGCAGATGGATCTGCTATAGTACGTGTAGAAAATACAACATTATTAGCTACTGTAGTAGTATCCAAAGAAATAAAGAGTGGAATTAACTTTTTACCATTAACAGTAGATTATAGAGAAAAATATTCCGCTGGAGGTAAAATACCTGGAGGATTCATAAAAAGAGAAGGAAGACCTTCTGATGAAGAAATTTTGACAATGAGATTAGTGGATCGTGTTTTAAGACCTACTTTTTCAGAATATTTTCGAAAAGAAATACAAATCATGATTTCCCTTTTATCTTATGATCAAACAGTTTTACCAGATGGATTAGCTGGTTTGGCTGCCTCTACAGCTTTATCTGTAGCGGGAATTCCATTTAATGGACCAATATCAGAAATCCGTATTGTACGGGTAAATGGAAGATTCATCATAAATCCCAGTTTAGATCAATTGGAACAATCGGATATAGATTTAATAGTAGGAGCTTCTATAAATTCTATTCTTATGATAGAAGGAGAAATGAAAGAAATCACAGAAAGTGAGTTTATTAATGCTATTGCCATAGCTCATAAAGCTATAAAACCTCAAATAAAAGCACAAATACAATTGGTAAAGAAACTTCCAAATCGATTGTCTTTTTTTGAAAATAACAATATAATAGCCGATTCTTCTTTGGAACAAGAGAATATGAAAAAAAAACTTTTCTCTTTTTCTTATGAAAAGACTTATAAAGTCTATAAAAATTTTTTGGACAAAACCACTAGATCCATTCAGGAAAATACAATATTAAATAATTTTAAACAAAAATTATCCATAGAGGAAAGAGAAAAGAATGAAATTCTTATAAATCAATGTTATGAAGAAATAAAAAAAAAAATAACAAGACATATGATTTTAGAAGAAGGAATTAGACTGGATGGAAGAAATAATAAACAAATACGTACCATATATAGTATAGTGGATTATCTTCCTGGAGTTCATGGTTCTGCTTTATTCTCTAGAGGAGAAACTCAATCGTTAACTACAGTGACCTTAGGATCATCTTTGGATGCTAATAGAATAGACAATGTTATAATGGAAAACCAAGAAAAATTTTATCTACATTATAATTTTCCTCCTTTTTCAACAGGAGAAATACGTCCAATTAGAGGAGTATCTCGACGAGAAATAGGTCATGGAAATTTAGCACAACGTGCATTAAAAAATGTTATTCCTGAGACTCCATATACAATTCGTGTAGTTTCGGATATTCTAGAATCTAATGGTTCTTCTTCTATGGCTACAGTTTGTGCAGCAAGTTTAGCATTAATGGATGCAGGAATTGCTCTTGAAAAACCTGTTTCCGGTATTTCTATGGGGTTATTCATCAATAAAAAAAAAACAGTTATTCTTTCTGATATTATGGGATGTGAAGATAGTTTTGGAGAACTTGATTTTAAAATAACAGGGACGAAATATGGAATTACAGCTTGTCAAATGGACGTTAAAACAATACGAGAATTTTCCTATGATCTTTTCAAGAAAATTTTAATGCAAGCTTTAGAAGGTCGTATGTTTATTTTAAAAAAAATGCTAGAAACTCTGCCTATATATAGAAAAAAATTGAAACCTAATGCTCCTAAAATATACACTTTGAATATTCCAAAAAATTTTATAGGTTCTGTCATTGGTCCTGGAGGAAAAGTCATTCAAGAAATACAATCTTGTACCAAAACAAGTATACTAATTGAGGAAAAAGGGAATATGGGTTATATTGAAATTATAGGAAAGGATTATAAAAAAATGGATGAGGCAATTAATAGAATTAAAGAAATAACTTTTGTCCCTGAACTTGGAAAAGTTTATAAAGCTAAAGTTAAATCTATAAAAGATTTTGGTGCTTTTGTTGAAATATCTAAAGGAGTGGAAGGTTTGTTGCATATTTCTGAAATAGGATGGAAAAGATTAAACAATATAGAAGAGGAATTCCATATTGGAGATATCATTGATGTAAAATTTATGGGAATAGATGATAGAAATAAAAAAATGAAACTTTCTAGAAAAGTACTTTTACCTCGTCCTAAAAAAAAAATGATCAATAAATAAAATAAAACAAACATGAGACAACTTAAAATAACCAAACAAGTTACAAATCGTGAATCTGAGTCTTTGGACAAATATCTTCATGAAATAGGTAAAATTCCATTATTAACTCCAGAAGAAGAAGTAGAATATGCTAGAAAAGCAAGAGAAGGAGATAATACGGCTGTAGATAAACTTGTTAATGCTAATTTACGTTTTGTTGTTTCTGTTGCCAAACAATATCAAAATCAAGGATTGAGTTTATGTGATTTAATCAATGAAGGAAATCTAGGTTTGATAAAAGGAATACTTCGTTTCGATGAAACAAGAGGTTTTAAATGTATTTCTTATGTGGTATGGTGGATCCGACAAGCTATTTTGCAGGCTATAGCAGAACAATCTCGTTCTATTCGTCAGCCTACAAATAAATTGGCTTTATTGAACAAAATACTTAAAACTCTTGCCCAATTAGAACAAGAACTTCAAAGAACTCCTTCTTCAAGAGAAATAGCAGAACATTTAGATATGAATGAAAAAGACGTGGAGGAGTCTATAAAGAATTCAGGAAAACATGTTTCTATGGATGCTCCTTTAATAGAAGGAGAGGATTCTAATCTCTACGATTTAGTAAGATCTGAAGAATCTCCTCGTCCAGATGAACACTTAGAAAAGGAATCTCTTCGTAAAGATATCAAAAGAATTTTGGGAACTTTGAGTGAAAGAGAACGTCGTGTTATTATTTTACATTTTGGATTAAATGGGTCACCACCAATGACCTTGGAAGAAGTAGGACAATCTTGCGATTTAACAAGAGAACGAGTAAGACAAATCGAAAGCATAGCCTTAAAACGATTGAAACATTCTTCTAGAAGTAAAATACTTAAACCTTATTTAGGATAAAAACAGAAGACCTCGAAGGGATTCGAACCCATAACCTTCTGATCCGTAGTCAGATGCTCTATCCAATTAAGCTACGAGGCCTAAAAAAACATTAAGATTGAATAATTCTCATAAATTTTTCTATATTTAGTGAAGAATTTCCAACAAGACCTCCATCTATATCTTTCTGATAAAAAAGAGACTTAGCATTAAGATCATTGATGCTTCCTCCATACAAAATAGATATCTTTCTGGAAATATTTTTTCCATATTTATCCATAAACAAAGAACGAATATATTGATGCATAACCTGAACTACTTCAGGTGTAGCTGTTTTTCCTGTTCCAATAGCCCATATTGGTTCATATGCTATAATGAAAGAACTTATATTTTCTAAAGAAAAATGAAAAATAGTTTCTTCCAATTGATACTTTACGGACAAAAAATGTTCTTTTTTTCTTCTTTCAACTTCTGTTTCTCCAACACAAAAAATAATAATAAATTTATATTTTAATGCAGTTTTAATTTTTTTAATTAAAATATCATTTGTTTCTGAAAAATGTTTCCTACGTTCGCTATGTCCTAATATTACTTTTTGAACTCCTATAGATTTTAACATAGAAGCAGATACTTCTCCTGTATAGGATCCATTTTCCATTTGATGGATATTTTGTGCAGCAATACTTAAAGTACTCCCCTGTAAAATTTGATTTGAAATATGTAAAAAAGGAAAAGATGGTGCAATAATTATTTCTTTTTTGTGATTGATTTCAAAAATAATTTTTAATAAGTTTCTAAGAAAAGAAGTAGTTTCATAGAAATCCTGATTCATTTTCCAATTGGCAATTACAACTTTTTTTCTCATTGTAAGGAAAATTTATTGTAATATAAAAAAAATTTCATTTATTTCTTTCCATATCGTCCTTTAGTAAAATTAAAGTCATATTTAACAGTTTTAAAAGAAATTGTTCCAAACTAATTTCTTCTTTTTTTTGTTTCAAATATAAAATATACTCTAAAATTTTATTTATTGTAAGTTTTTCTCTTTTTACTATTTTTTTATTACTATTAATTTTATTAAATTGTTGATTATAAAGATTTATGACCTTAGGATGAGAAATATTTTCTTCATTATTTATATTTAATTTGATCAATGTAATTACGATATAATTTATCACATCCATATATGTATCTATAATCTTTTCTTCTTCCACTTTTTGACTTCCTCTTTTTTGAATATTGTGTATACGAAATACTTTAATAAAAATTTGATCTATCATAGAACATATTTTTACTACTCTCCACGAAAAATCATAATCTTTTAATTTTTCTTCAAATATTTTTTTACATCTCTTTATGATAAAATCAATTGAAATATGATTCATATACTTTAATTTTATAAACATGAATTAAAAATAGTTCTTTAATGACAATTAATTGTGCAGGTTCTTTATTATATTTTAAGGACCCAAAAATTATGGGAATAGTTAATTTAACTCCGGATTCTTTTTATGATAGAGGAAAATTTAATGATGAATTGAATGTACTAAAACATGTGGAAAATTTATTAAAGGAAGGTTCTGATTTTATAGATGTTGGAGGTTGTTCTACTCGTCCTGGATCGAAACAACCAACGGAAGAAGAAGAAATAAAACGTGTTACACAACCTATTCGGTCTATAATGAAAACATTTCCAAATGCAAAAATATCCATAGATACTTTTCGCAGTGAAGTAGCAAGAATAGCCGTAGAAGAAGGAGCATTAATGATCAATGATATATCTGGAGGTATGCTAGACAAAAAAATGTTTTCTTTATTGGCAAAACTTAAGATTCCATATATATTAAATCATATGAAAGGGACCCCTGAAAATATGCAAAAAAACCCTTATTATAATAATACAATTATAGAAATAAATCATTTTTTTTCTAAGAAAATTTTCTTATTAAAAAAATATGGAATTAACGATATTATTTTAGATCCTGGATTTGGTTTTGGAAAAACAATCCAACAAAATTTCCAATTATTGAAACATTTATCTTTGCTAGGATTTGAGGATCATCTAATTTTAGTAGGGATTTCTAGAAAATCTATGATTCAAAATTTACTTAATATTTCGGCTAAAGAATCGTTAAATGCTACTTCTATCATTCATACTTTAGCTCTTTTAAATGGAATAAAATTATTACGTGTACATGATGTAAAAGAAGCCGTAGAATGTGTGAGACTTATCCAATATTATAGAAAAATTTTATAAATTTTATTTCATCATTGCCATTTTTTTTGAAAATTTATTTCATCGATATTTTAGATTTTTTCCTAGTATCCATTATTTTATTTCAGGTCTATAGACTCGTTTATAAAACTCCTGCTTTAAATATTTTTTACGGTATTATTGCCACTTTTGTTTTTTGGAAAATAGTAGAATCATATGAAATGAAACTCCTTAGTATAGTTATCAGTGTTTTTTTTCAAGGAGGTTTTTTGGCTTTAATTATCGTATTTCAACCAGAAATTAGAAAATTTCTTCTCATAGTTGGGAGCAGAATTTTTTTTAGAAAATTTATTTTTTCTATTTTTGGAAAGTTTGGAAAATCTTCTGAATTTTCTATAGCAACAAAAACTGTAGATAGTATTGTAAATTCCTGTGCTATTCTATCAGGAGATAAAACTGGAGTTTTAATTGTTATTCAATTACATCAAGATATCAAAGAGTTTATCCAAAATGGAGATAAAATGGATGCTAAAGTGAATAGGCCCATTTTAGAAAGTATTTTTTACAAAAATAGTCCATTACATGATGGAGCTGTAGTTATTATCGGAAATAAAATAGTAAGAACAAGGGCCATTCTTCCCGTATCTTATAACAAGGAAATTCCATCTCGTTTAGGTCTTCGTCATAGAGCTGCTATTGGATTATCCGAAAAAACAGATGCAATATGTCTCGTTATTTCTGAAGAAACTGGTTATATATCTTATATTAAGGATCAAAAAAGAACAGTGATTACCAACATTAACAATTTGAGAATGAAACTTGAAAAAGATCTTCTTGTTTAATGATTCTATGGATGACTATACAGAATTTATATGATTTATATACCATTTCTTCCGGGATTGAAATAAATAGTAAAAAAGTAAAAAATGGATCTATTTTTTTTTCCATAAGAGGAAAAAATTTTGATGGAAATCAATTTGCTCATGAAGCTATATCCAATGGAGCAATAATGTCCATAGTAGATAATAGAAAATATTCTTTTACTCATAAAAAAATTCTTTTTGTAAAAGATTCCTTATCTATTTTACAAAAATTAGCTCTATACCATAGAATTAAATTAAAAAATATTCCTATTATTGCTATTACAGGAAGTAATGGAAAAACTACTACCAAAGAATTAACAACAGCTATTCTTTCTAAGAAATATGAAATTGTCCATTCTACTAAAAATAATTTGAACAATCATATCGGAATTCCATTAACCATATTATCTATGTCTAAAAATACACAAATATCAGTTATAGAAATTGGGGCTAGTCATGAGAATGAGGTGGACAATATGTGTTCCATAATTAATCCTGATTATGGATACATCACTAATTTTGGAAAATCTCATTTAGAAGGATTTAAAAATATGAAAGGAGTCATTCGTGGAAAATTGGAATTATATGATTTTTTAAGAAAAAACAAAAAAAAAGTTTTTGTTAATGGAGATGATCCTATACAGTTGATTAATAGTATAGGAATAAACAGATATATTTTTTCGGAAAAAGAGAATTCAGATGTAAGAATTAAATATTTATGGAAGAAAACTTATTTAGAATCTATTTTATGTATGAATGATATGAAAATAGTATCCCCATTAGTGGGAACTTATAACTTATACAATATTGCTTCCTCCATAACTATTGGAAAATATTTTAAAGTCCCTTTAATAAAGATAAAAAAAGCTGTAGAAGAATTTATACCTAAAAATCATCGTTCTCAAATATTAGAAAAAAATCATATAAAAATAATTATGGACTGCTATAATGCTAATCCTAGTAGTATGAGAGAATCTCTTACTTTTTTTAACAATAAACTTCAAGGGAATAAAATAGCTATATTGGGAGATATGTTAGAATTAGGAGTATTTTCTAAAAATGAACATAAAGAAATTATTTTATTTTTAGATAAAAGTAATATCAATAAAATATTTCTTATTGGAGAAATATTTTTCAATACTAATATCAAAACTTCCGATAAAATTGTAAAATTTTTTAATAAAAATAGATTCATTCAATGGATCAATAATAAATCTTTTCAAACAGATTATATACTCATCAAAGGTTCTAGAAAAAATGCCTTAGAGAGTCTGATTCCTTTTTTGTAGATTTATATCTTAAAGATTAAATTTGTAAGGAAGAGAATTTGTGAAATTTTTTTATGAAAAAAATTACCACAAAAACCTACCTCAAGTGGTTTCAAGATATGTATTTCTGGAGAAAATTTGAGGATAAATGCCGTTCCCTATATTTAAAACAAAAAATTAGAGGGTTTTTGCACTTATATAATGGACAAGAAGCACTACCTGCTGGATTAACTCATGCAATGGATTTATCCAAAGATAAAATTATTACGGCTTATAGATGTCATATATTACCTATTTCTATGGGAGTGGATCCAAAAATAGTTATGGCAGAACTTCTAGGAAAAAAAACAGGAACTTCTCATGGAATGGGGGGTTCTATGCATATTTTCAGCAAAAAACATCGTTTTTATGGAGGACATGGAATTGTAGGAGGACAAATTCCATTAGGTGCTGGTATTGCTTTTGCCGATAAATATTTCAATAGAAAAGCAGTAACACTAACACTTATGGGAGATGGAGCTGTGAGACAAGGATCATTACACGAAACTTTTAATATGGCTATGTTATGGAAGTTACCAGTTGTTTTCATTTGCGAAAATAACCAATATGCTATGGGAACATCTGTAAAAAGAAGTACTAATGTAGAAGAAATTTATAAAATTGGACATTCCTATGGAATGCCTTCTTATCCTGTAGATGGAATGGATCCTGAGAAAATAGCTAAAACTGCTTATACTGCTATTGAAAGGGCTAGGAGTGGAAATGGATCTACTTTCTTAGATGTTAAAACTTACAGATATAGAGGTCATTCCATAGCGGATTCTGAATTATATAGAAGTAAAGAGGAAATTATTTCATATAAAAAAAAAGACCCCATTTTAAGGTTAAAAAATATTATTATACAAAATAAATGGGCAACAATAGAAAGGTTAAATTTTATTGAAAATGAAATAAAAAAAGAAGTAGAATCCTGTGTCGAATTTGCGGAAAAATCAGAGTTTCCTTCTTTGAAACAAATGTATAATATTGTTTATCATGAAAATAATTATCCTTTTTTAGATGAATTTAAATCTTCCTAATTTTTTTATATATATTATTATTGTGAAAATAAAAACATTAAAACAATGGCAGAAATAATATACATGCCAAAATTGAGCGACACTATGGAAGAGGGAACTGTAATAAAATGGAATAAAAAAATAGGAGATAAAGTTTCCGAAGGAGATATTTTAGCAGAAATTGAAACGGATAAAGCTATTCAAGATTTTGAAATAGATGTAAGTGGCGTTTTACTTTTTATTGGGGTTAAAGAAGGAGAAAAAACACGTGTTAATGAAATATTAGCCATTCTTGGTGAAGAAGGGGAGGATATAAGTTCCCTCATAAAAAAAAGTTTTTCATTAAAAAAAGAAGAAAAAATTGTTCTTGAAAAAAAAGAAAATAGAGTTTTTATCTCCCCTTTAGCAAAAAAAATGGCAAAAGAAATAGGAATGTCTACTGATAAGATTAAGGGAAGTGGAGATAACAGTCGTATTATTAAAAGAGATATTGAAAAAACATCAGAAAATAATGATCAAATAATTATACTTTCTTCTATCAGAAAAAAAATAGCAGAAAATTTAACACATTCCAAATTTACAGCTCCACACTATTATCTTTTCATAGAAGTAAATACAGAAAAAATGATTCATTTAAGGAAAAACTTAAACGATAAACTTCCTACAGAAGAAAAAATATCTTTTAATGACCTCCTTGTTAAAGCTGTAGCTAAATCTCTAAGAAAACATCCTAATGTGAATACATCGTGGAAAGAAAAAGAAATAATATATCATTCCAATATTAATGTTGGAGTAGCAGTAGCTATAAAAGAAGGGCTAATTGTTCCGGTGATTAAAAATACCGATCAAAAATCATTATTACAAATATCTCAAGAAATAAAAGATAAATCATTACGTTCAAGGTTAAGGAAAATAAAACCAGAAGAAATGGAAAATAGCACGTTTACAGTTTCCAATTTAGGAATGTATGGAATAGAATTCTTTACCTCTATTATTAATCTTCCTAATTCTTCTATTCTATCTATAGGAACTATTATGGAAAAACCAGTGGTTAAAGATTCAAAGATTGAAATAGGACATGTTATGAAATTGACATTATCCTGTGATCATAGAATTATAGATGGATCTACAGGAAGTAATTTTCTTCAATTTTTGAAAAATATGTTAGAAGACCCAATGGGAATATTAGTTTGATTTTTTTTTATTTTTAATCCATAAAATAAAAATTGGAAAAAAAAATAAAGCCATAGCTATAAATGAAAAGATACTTTCCAACGAAGAATATTCTTTTTCGAATTCAAAAAAAATAGACGATATAAGTTTTATTCCAAGTAGGATTACAACAGAAAATGCAGAATCCTTCATAAAGGGATAAATTTCCATTATTTTTACTAATCCTTGAGAAGTAAATCTCATAGTTAAAATACCTATAAAAACGCCTAATAAAATTAATAGAAAATTTTCCGATAAGGAAACAGCCGAAAATATATTATCAATAGAAAAAGCTAAATCCATTATTCCTATAGAGATAAGTACTCTCCAAAAAGAATCTTGAAGTGTTATCTTTTTTTTGAATTTATTTTCATATTTATTCTTTGAAAAAAAATGATTTAATCCAATAAGAATTAAATATAAACCTCCTAATGTTTTTAACCACCAGACTTTAATTAGTATAGAGGAAAATATTAGTACAGTTACTCTCAAAAAATAAGCTCCAAAAATTCCATATTTTAAAGCTCTTTTTCTATCTTTTTTTTTTAGTCCCATAACCATAGATGCTATCATAACCGCATTATCTATGGATAATATGCTTTCTATTAAAAATAGATTTCCTAGAATAGAAATAGAGACTAAAGGTTTTTTTATAAGATCTGTAATAGAATTAAAAATAAATTCCTTCATTATTTTTTAAAAACTTTGCATGGATAGTAAATTACTGTATATTCCTTGTTTTGAAATTAAAACATTGTGTTTTCCTTGTTCTATTATTTTTCCTTTTTCCAATACAATAATATGATCTGCATTTTGTATAATAGTAGAGGATAATCTATGAGCTATGACTAATGAAGTTCTATTTTTCATCATCTTATTTAAAGCTTTTTGAACCATTATTTCTGATTCCGTGTCTAAAGAAGAAGTGGCCTCATCTAAGATCATAATTGGAGGATTTTTTAATACAATTCTAGCTATACTAATTCTTTGTTTTTGTCCCATGGATAATTTATTCCCATTGTATCCAATAATAGTATCATATCCTTTTGGAAGTTTTTGAATGAAACAATGAGCATTTGCTATTTTAGCTGCTTGTATTACAGAATTCATAGAAATCTTTCCTTCTAATCCTAAGGTAATATTATTGATAACTGAATCATTAAAAAGGACTGGTTCTTGCGTTACAATCCCTAGTAACCTTCTATAATCTTTAGTTTTTAAATACTTAATGTTGATTCCATCAATGGTTATTTCTCCAGAGGTAGCCTCATAAAAATTAGCAAGTAAATTAGCAATAGTAGATTTACCACTTCCGGATCTACCTACTAAAGCTATAGTTTTTCCTTTTTTTAAGGAAAAATTTAAATTCTGAATCAATACTAATTGATTGTACTTCAAGGATACATTACGAAATAAAATTTCATTTTTAAAATGAAAAATAGATTTATATCCTGTTTTTTTGTTATTGGAGGAACATTGAGTATTTAATATTTCTACAACACGTTCTGCAGAAGCTTTTCCTTTCTGAATATTGGATATAGAATTCACTAAATTTTTTGCTGGATTAATGATTTGAAAAAATAATCCTACAAAAGAAAAAAGTATTTCAGGATCCATTCCTTTTTTTTCTAGAAAAAGTTTTCCTCCATACCAAATAATTAATATCATAGTGATAGAGCCTAAGAACTCACTAATTGGAGAAGCTAATTCTTTTTTACGATTCACACGTGCAGAAAGTCTTTTTTGACATTCAGATACTTTTTCAAAACGTTTTTGCATCTTATTCTCCGCATTGAATATATTTATAATTTTTGTAGAATTCAAGGTCTCTTCTATGACAGAAAATAATTTACCTAATTGATTTTGAGCCCCTCTTGCATCTTTTTTCAAACTATTTCCTATGATAGAAATCAATGTTCCCATTAATGGTAAAAGAATAAAAGCAAATAAAGTCAACTGATAACTCATAAAAGATAAAGTAAGTAAATGAAAAAAAACCATAATGGGAGAACTAATCATATTGGCTAGAGAATTTACAATAGAAATTTCTATTTCATTTACATCGTTAGACAATCTGGACATTAAGTCTCCATTTTTTTTATCGTAAAAAAAAATTATTGGAAAAGACAATATTTTTCTATGAAAATCATTTCGAATATTTCGTATGATAGAAGTTCTTATACCTATCATAAAATATTCTGCTAAATACCTAAAAACATTTCGAATTAGAAAAAGAAAAATAATGAATATACATAAAATTCCAAGTGTATTTATTTTGCCATACTTATCTGATAAAATCTCTATATAATAATGAAAATATCTTTGAATAAAATTAAATGATCCATCCAATAAATTAAAAAATGTTGTTTTATTTTCTTGTTTTTCCTCAGATATTTCCAATAAAAAACTCAATAGAGGAGAAATAGATATTATAGATATGACAGAAAATAAAGAATGTAAAAAGTTACACGATATATTTAGAATGTAGTAATATTTATAAGGTTTTGAATAAGATAAAATTTTTTCAAGTGCATTCATTTAATTTTCTTAGTCCACTAAAAACAAAGATAATTAGAAAATTTTATTATACTCTAATTTTTATATTTTTGCCATGAAGGGAAGGGTATAAGAAATTTATTTACAATTTTTACAGTTATTATTCTTACATCTATTTGTTTCTATTATATTATTAATTCTTTTATACTTTTATAAATAAAACCCTAAATCTAGGTTTAGATTTAAAAGGAGGAATAAGTATGATTGTAGAAGTATCTGAAAAAAGTCTATTAAAAAAATTTTCTGATAATTATAAAAATACAATTTTTTTAAAATTATTAGAAAAAGCAGATGCAAAAAAAGAAAAAAATACTAATACAGATTATTTTTCTTCCTTTCTCCATTTTTTTTATAAAGAAAAAAAAAAATCTAGGATACATTTTTCTCTTTATGATTTTTTTATCCAAAAAAATCAAGACATAAAGAAACTGAATAATGTGAATAATTCAGATGAAGAAATGGAAAAAATTATTAGAATAAAAATGGAATCATCGATTTATAATACTTGTAATATTCTGAAGTATAGAATAGATAAATTTGGATTGAGTACACCTAACATACAAAGAATTCATAATTTCAATCGAATTCTAATAGAATTATCTGGAACAAAAGATATACAAAAATATTTTACAAAAAAAGGCTGAATTAAACTTTTTTGAAGTATGGAATTTACAAGAAATACTTCCCTATTTTGAAAAAATAAATGAAATTTATTATAAAAATTATTCTTCTTCATTTCCAGAAGTAAAAACATTTGGAAATGAGAATCAATTAAAAATAGTAACTAAATACAAGATATGGGATGACAATAATCAAGTGGATCAAGAAATTTACAAAAAGATGTTTTTATCATTGAAACCTTATTTTAAAAATATAAATTTTAATGATTTTAAAGGAAAAGAAAATTCTTTAGGGATTATATCTTACGAAAAAGTAGGTCCTATTATAGCTAAAAATATGACTAAAAATGCTTTTATTTCAATATTTATATCTTTATTAGGAATATTTTTATATATTTTTATAAAATTTAAAAAATGGCAGTTTGGTTTAGGAGCTGTGATGGCTTTGCTACATGATATCATTCTTGTACTTGGAGTATTTTCCATTTTTCATAATTGGAATCCAATTTTAGAAGTAGATCAGTCTTTTCTAGCCGCTTTGTTGACTATCATAGGTTATTCAATTAATGATACAGTAGTTATTTATGATAAAATTAGAAAAATTTCAAATATTTCTTCTTTGATGGATTTTAGAAAAATTATAAACAATGGAATTAATCATTCTTTAACAAGAACTATGAATACTTCATTCATTACTTTATTTGTTATAGGAATTATTTTTTTATTTGGAGGAAATACTATTCGTAGTTTTATGTTGGCTTTATTACTTGGAATAAGTATTGGGACTTATTCTTCCATATTTGTTGCTTCATCTATAGTATATGATTTATCTAAAAAAACAAAGAAAAAATAATGAATTTTTTATTTATTAGTATTGAAGAAAGTTTTTTTATTATTTTTATGGCTATAATTGTATTTGGTCCAAAAAAGATACCGGATATAGCTCGTGGAATGGGAAATGGTATAAGATATTTGAAAAATGCTAAAAATAAAATTAAGAATGAAATAATGAAAAATATTCTTTCTGAAAAAGAACCAACATCTAATAACGAAAAAAAAAAATCAAAGATACATTCTTCTGTCAAACGTAATTAAAAATTTTTTCTATAATCTTCTATCTTGGATTTATCCATTAATACTTTTTCCAAGATTTCTAAAATTTTTTTTCTCAAAGAAGCATTTAAAATTTCTATTTCATAAGAAAAATAAGAAGGATTATTAGAAGTATAACTATGTTTTAATGGTTTTATAAAGAATATTCCATTTTCACCTAATATAGGTTTAGATGTTTCATACAATTTTAAAGAAGAAGCAAAACCAACAACTTTAGGTTCTTTAAAATTATTGATTATAGAATCATAAAAATTTATTTTGTAATATTTTTTGATTTTTTTGTAAAAATAAAATGCTATATATTCTAAATTTTTCTTTTTTTCCATATTATAGAAATTATAGAAGAAATTTTCTATCTTTTTTCTCCTAATGAAAGAAATCAAATTATTTTTGATTTCTTCAACAGGAAATCCTTTTTTTCTAATCTTTGAAAGATAGACAAGAATATAATCTTTATTTGAAGTCTTCATTATTTTTGTATCTCCTTCTTTTCTATTATTTTCAAAAGACCAATCAATAATTTTTTTATCTATTTCTGTATTTAAACCATCAATTTCCCATTGATTATATCTAACATTTTTAAAATATATAGTTTCATATCTTTTTTTTCTTGCATTATTAATCAATGTATTTAAACTAGAATTTTTATTTTCTATAAAAAATTTATTTACATTTTTATAAAGAATATCTTTCGTTTTTTTAGATGGAATAATCGTTTTTATAACAACAGCAAATTGATAAGCAGGTTTAGGAATACTTTTATCATCTATCCTTATAATATGATAACCAAATTCTGTTTTAGAAAATCCAATCATTCCTTTTTTATTCTCGGAATTAAAAATATTAAATTTTCCAAAAACATTAACATTTTGTCCGTCATATTTCAACCATCCTAAACTTCCTTTATTTTTTTTAGCATTAATTACATCATCTGATTTTTCCTTTACTAAAAAATCAAATTTTTTAGGATTTTTTTTAACCAAATTGTATATATTCTTAGCTATTTTTTCAGCTTCTTTTTTAGTTCTTTTATTAGAAGAACGTATAGCTTCTTCATGAGAAATTAATATATGACTTGATAAAACAGAATCCGATATCATTTTTTTCCCAATTATTTTTGCTAGAACATAAATACTTCCTCTTTTTATAGGACCAAACATACTTCCAATCTTATCATTTTGGACAACAAAATTTTTCAATATGGGAGGGAGATTTTTTTTTAGATAAAAGTTGGAATCAAAAGGTTGTTCAGATTGATTTGAAACAAAATTAGCATTTTGATTGGTATATTTCAATTTATAAAATAATTTTTCCATTTTATTTTTCATATTTTTTTCATCTTCTAAAGATGGTTCTGATGGAAAAATCACAAAACTAAGACTTCTTAAATTTTCTTTTTTATAAAGGAACTTATGTTGTTTTATGTAATTTTTAATTTCATAATTTTTTATTGTATTATATTTATGTTCTATTTCTGAATAAGGAATAAAAACATAATCTACAATAGAAAAGAAATTTTTGTCCTTATAATTTAATTCTGCTTCTATTAAAGAAGTATTTAATCCATACATCAACATCTCTACATATTTTTTTGCGAGGATTCTTTTTGGAATATTATTTCTTTCATAATCCCAAATTCTCTTTTCTTCTTCAATTTTATAATTGTCTCTATTTGATGAATTTTCCAAATTATTTAGGTATAATTTAAATTTTCTTATATCAAAAATTCCATTTTTATCCTGAAAAAAAGGGATATAACTATATATAGATTGTTTGGATACAGCATTCCAAAAATCTTGTTTGGTTGTTTGTATTCCTAATTTTATAGCTTGTTGATTTAAAATTCTTTCATGAATCAATAATCTCCAAGCTTCATTTTTTAAATAATAATATGGATCCTCTTGACGAAATTTTTTTAAAAATTGAAAACAATCTTCATATTCTTTTATAAGAATATTTTCTCCATTTAATTTTCCAATTATATTGGTATTTCTTGTAAAAAATTTAAATAAAATATTAGGATCCAATACAAAAGATATAAAAACAATTCCTATAAATAGGAATAAAAACCATGTATTTCTTCTAATTTTTTCTAACAAACTCATCTATAGTCTTTTTTTTAGGAAAACTTCCTCTATTTTATTTTTAGAGACCTTTTTTATTTCTATGGACAAAGAATCGCTAATAATTATTTTTTCTCCTTTTTTAGGAATGTATCCTGTATGAAAAACAATCATTCCTCCTAAAGTTTCGTATTCTTCAGATTTAGGGAGACCTAATTTGTATTTTCCATTAATAAAATCAATCTCTAAACGAGCAGAAAATAAAAACTCATTATCATTAAATTTATTTTCAATGAATTTAATTTCATCATGTTCATCTTTTATATCTCCAAGAAATTCTTCTAAAATATCCTCTATAGTTATCATTCCTGCCGTTCCACCATATTCATCCAATACTATGGATATACTTTTTTTTTTCTTAATAAGAAGATCCATTATCTCTCGTATTGGAGTCGTTACATGAACTAATTCCACAGGTCTAATTATAGATTCCAGATTTTTTGGTTTTTTTTTTAATATTTCTAAATAGTGAATATATCCTATAATATTATCTATATTATTTCTATAAATTACAATTTTTGAGATTCCTTTTTCCGTAAGTTTATGACGAATTTTATCAATAGAAGAAGTTTCTATATTAGAAGAAATAATTTCTTTTCTAGGAACCATACATTCTCTTGCTTTCCTTTCATAAAATTTTAAAGCTTTATGAAATATTTCTACTTCAGATTCCACTATTCCCTGAATATTATTTTCTATATTCTCTGATAAGAAATAAATTAAATCTTCTTTATCAAAAATTTTTGTTTGATCATCTTCTTTTTCTCCAAAAAAATTTAAAAAAATATTGGATATACAAATAATGAAATTTGTAATAGGTGAAAAAATTTTATATAATATATATATAGGAACAATAAAAAAACTTAATAATTCATTAGAATATGCGCTAAATATCATTTTAGGAATAAATTCTCCAATAATAAGAATAATAGTAGCGGAAACTATCGTTTCTAAAAGAAAAATACAAAAATAATTATCATAAATTAAAAACCATTTCGTAAAAAAATAAAAAAACAATTTTTCCATATAAACTCCATACACTACCAAGGATATGGTATTTCCAATCACCATTGTAGTTATGAATTTTTTTGGTTTATTGAGGCTTTTATAAAGCAATTTATAACGAAAAGAATCTTTTTCTAATAATTCTATTTTAAATAAACTGGAAGAAACTAAAGCCATTTCCATTCCAGAAAAAAAAGCAGATACAAGTATAGTAAAAAAAACCATACTAATATGAAAAACCATAAAACTTCTTTTATATAGAAAGAAATCCACTAATATTTTTTAGTCTAATTTCTTTTAAGTCATCAGTAGCTTCCAATCCATTTATAGCTTTCAATATTGTACCGTTAGAAAAATATATAGTTGTGCATTTATTATTAAATATTTTTTTACGTTCTATATTCCAGAATATTTCCTCAGTTTTTAAAAAATCTCCATTAGGATTCATAATAATAATATTTCCTTTAATATGATAAAATACTTTTTTAGTTGACTTAACCCAATTTGCACTGAGATAAGTATACTTACTGGGATCTTTTTTTTCATAAAGAAATAATTGTAATCCATTTGGAAAAAAAGTATAAATTGAATATTCTTCTATAATTGGAGAATAAATAAATAATCGAAAAAACCCATCTTCTTTATATAAAATACTTGTACGAAGAAAGACTATCCTAGGAGTTTCTTTCTTATGTTTAATGGAAACTTCTTCCTTTGTACAAGAAAGAAAAAAAGACAATAAAAAAAATATAATTTTAAAACTTTTTAGTTTTTTACTTATTATTTATTGTATTTTTGTTCTCTGGTAGGTATCTTAGCTCAGTAGGTAGAGCAAAGGACTGAAAATCCTTGTGTCCCCGGTTCGATTCCGGGAGATACCACAATCAAATACCTAATTCTTTTTTTACTTCTTCCGTAATATCCATTCCTTTATTGACTAAAATTCCTTTTCCAGGACTACAATCGTCAACTCTTACAATTGTTTTATTCTTATCCATTACTTTATTAATAGCTTTTTCTATTTTTTTATATATAGGATTAAACAATTTATTTTTCTTTTTAACTAAATCATCTGTAGCTGTTTTTTGATAAGCATCAGCTTTATATTTTAATACGTCTAATTCTTTTTTAAGAATTGGATTCTTATTTTTTTGGAATTTTTCCGCTTTTTTATGAAATTCCTTTATTAATTGTTCCAATATATTCTCATGATTTTTACTTAATCTTTCTAATTCTTTTTGAGCTATAGAAAATTCAGGCATATTCTCCAAAAGAATTGAACTATTAAGACAAACTATATTACATTCTTTTTTATCACATTCTTCAGAATATAAAGATATTCCTATTCCAAATAATAAGAAAAACAATAAACAATAAACAATCGTATTTATTTTCATTTTTTTGTATTGTATTTATTTAAATTATATTTTATATTATTCTTTTCCTATAATAAAATTGGTTTTCCATCCTGATTGGACCGAAAAATTTTTCCTATCTATAGGATTACTTATATCTAATCCAAAAAAACCTATTGGAGACCAAAAAATACGGAACCCTAATCCAAAAGATTTCTTCATCTTAAACGGATTAAATACTTTATAAGAATCACTAATATTTCCTCCTTCTACAAATAAATTGGTCCAAAATTTAGATAGATTAGAAAACTCCTTAATCAAATAACGAATTTCGAAAATAGATTTATTATAAATAATTCCTCCATCCATTGGACTAATAGATTCTGGATGATTTCTATGAAAAGAATATCCTCTTAATGGAATCATATCTACATTTAAATTTTTACTTAAATGATTGGACTCTCCTCCTATATAAAATTTATGGAATGGAAACAATACTTTTGATTCGTCGCATTTTACCAATAAACCAAACTCTCCACCACTTTTAATTACCATTTTATCCATAATCTTTTTATACCAAAAGGCTTTCATTTTAAGTTTTAAAAAATTCATCCAATTCAATTTAAATTCTTCATTATTTCTCCTTATAATAGAATAAGGAAAATTAAATCTGCTAATAACTTGTATTTCCGATCCTTTAAAAGGAAAAATAAAATCAGGAGAACTTGTATCTCTTTGCAAAGAGATTAAATAGTTCATGTTATTATATCTAAATTTACGATCCAAATATGAAAATAAATATCTATTATAAAGAAATTTATCATAATTAATGGAAAATTCTACTTTGGTAGAATAGGGGAACCGAAAAGTTAAAAACTTTTTAAAAATCAAAGAATAATTTTTTTTTTCCAAAAATTCTTCATGAATTGCTGTTTCAGTAAATGAAATTTTCGGTAATAAAAAAATATCTTCAGATTCTTGTATTCTATCTTTTGAATAATTAAAATTTAAAGTTAATGATGTTGGACTTATTATTTCCAGCCAAGGTTCCGTAAAAGAACCCCCATAAGATTTTGTATCATCCTGGCTCAATTGACTATATAATAAAAGTTTTTGTCCATCTCCTTGAGGTAAAGGCCTCCATGATTTAAAATTAAACAAATTATTAATGGAAAAATTTAAAAAATTTAATCTTAAATTACCAACAAAATTACCCTTTCCGTATCCACCATTCAATTGAATTTGATTATAATTTTTTTCAATTACACGCCATTCTATATCTACTGTATTATTTTCTTTATTGGGTATGAATTTAGGAAATACTTTATTAAATAAATCTAAATTTTCCAAACGTAATAGACTATATTTTATTTCTCTAGGAGAAAAAATATTACCCGGGAAAGTATATAATTCACGTCTAATTACATGATCTTTAGTTATCGTATTTCCTGATATATTCACTTTATTAATATACACTGGTTTATTTTCTTCAATTCTTATTTCTAGATGAATTTTATTATCCTCTATCCTTTTCTCTATGGGAATTATTTTCGAAAATAAATATCCTGAATTTAGATAATATGAAATCATACCATATTCTGGATTTGAAATATTTTTATCAATACCAACTTTATCATAAATATCTCCTGTCTTATAAAAAAATTTTTTTCTTAAAAAATCCGTTTCATATAAAGTATTTCCTATAAAATCAATATTTCCCAAATAATATCGTTTCCCTTCAATAACCTTAATTTTTATTCCATAATTTCCAGAGTTTTTCTTCCATACGGAATCTAAAAATACTTGTACATCTCTAAAACCCATTGATTGATATTTATATCGAATATTTCTCAAATTCTCTTTGAGATTTGAATCAAATATATTTTTTGTAAACCAAAATTTATCTTTGGTTAGAAAACCAAGTAATATTTTTGTTGGAATAATTTTATTTCCCTCAAATAATATTATTTCAATTCTTTTTCCCTTACTATTTTTATTTTCGTTAAGTGATTTCCACTTATTTTCTATTAAAATTTCATTATTTTCAGAAATTTTATCTTCTGATTTTATTTTCTCTATTGAAGGTGAAACTTTTTCAATTCCTTTTATTTTATCAACATCTCTTAAATCCTCCAAATCAAAAATAAGATCCATTTCATTTTCATAAGATGTCTTTTTTTTATAGACCGATATATTTCCAAAAAAATGGCTATTCCATAATCTTTTAATAGCTTGATCTATCTTAATACTAGTATCTCCAGAAAAAATATGAGATAAATTTGAAATAAAATGAGGATCATGTTTCGTTTTCCCAGTAATCAAAATATTTCTTACAATAAAGGTTGAAGTTTCCTTAGTAGGATCTTTAAATTTTTCTGTTTGAGCAGATAATATCTGTAATAGAATAAAAAACGAAAATAAAAATAAATTTTTTGATTTATATAACCTTTCCAAAACGACGTCTTCTTTTTTGATAATTTATTATGGCTTCAAAAAAATCTTTCTTACGAAAATCTGGCCACAAAACATTTGTAAAATATAATTCTGCATAAGCAGATTGCCAAAGCAAAAAATTGCTAATTCTCTGTTCTCCACTAGTCCTAATAATAAGATCTACATCTGGTATTTTTTTTGTATATAAATGATTTTGAAAAAAAGAAAAATTTATATCTTCTAAAGTTATATTTCCCATATAAACTTTCTTAGCTATAATTTTGGTCGCCCTTATAATTTCTTCTCTAGATCCATAACTTAAAGCTAATACTAACGTCATGGATGTATTATTTTCAGTTTTTTTTATGAATAGAAATAATCTTTTTTGTATAACCACAGGAAATTTTTCTATTTCTCCTATAGCAATAATTTTTACATTTTTGTTATGAATTTCTTCTAAAGAATCTTTCAAATTATTATGCAACAAACGCATCAAACTATCTATTTCCTTCTTTGGACGATTCCAATTTTCTGAAGAAAATACATACAGAGTCATATAAGGAATACCCAATTCTTTACATCCAACAATGGAATCTTTCACAGACTGTATGGAATTTTCATGTCCAAATGTTCTTAATTTTCCTCTTTGTTCAGCCCAACGACCATTCCCATCCATAATAATTCCAACATGATTAGGAATGTTATTTAAATCTATTTTATTTTTCATCTTAAGAAAACACAAATATATAAAAAATAAAGAATAGAATAATGGATGGCATTAATTTCTTTGGTCCATTCCCCACAATAATTTTTCCCGTAAAGTTTTGTAATAAGTATGTTTTTCTTCTTGTATGAGATATATATAAAAAGGAGCTTTCTTAATGTATAACTCATTTTCTTTTTTCAAGGAAGTAAGTCTAGTATCCATAGATAAAGAATAATATTTCACACGACTATGTATTTTTAAATGAATTTTTTGATGATCCGAAATAATCAATGGACGAGAAAACAAATTATGAGGAGATATAGGTGTAAGAACAAAATTTTTGTTTTCAGGAGTAATAATCGGCCCTCCACAACTTAAGGAATATCCAGTAGAACCTGTGGGAGTAGAGATTATCAATCCATCAGCCCAATAAGAAGTTAAAAATTGATTATCTATATAGGCATCTATAATAATCATAGAAACAGTTTCCTTACGAATAATAACAATTTCATTTAATGCAAAATTAAAAAACGGATCATGATCCATAATAGAGGTTTCCAAACATAACAAACTTCTAGGCATTAAATGAAATTTACGATTAAAAATTTGATCTATTTTTTTAATAAAAACATCCTTATTAAAAGTTGCTAAAAATCCTAAATTTCCAGTATTTACTCCTACAATAGGAATTCCAGTATCCCTAACAAAAGTTATGGCAGATAATATCGTTCCATCCCCTCCAAAAGTAAACATTAAACTAAAATCTTTGGTTAATTCTTTATAATGAGAAAAAACAGGAAAATTAAGATTCTTAAATTCTTCAAAAGAAGATAATACATGAAAAAATGATTTTTCTATATAAATTTCTATTGAATGATTAGATACATAGCCAATGAACTGATTCAGGTATGGGATATTTTTTCTTCCAAATTTTTGTCCATATAGGGCTACTTTCATTATAAATATTTTTATTAACTATAAAATCTACAAAATTAATCTGTTAATAAAGAAAAAAAATAATTATTTTAGCAAATTAAGGTGATAAGAAACAATTTAATAAAAGATGAAAAAACATATATATCCTTCTAAAATTTTATTATTTGGAGAATACTGCATCTTAGAAAATTCTAGTGGACTTTCCATTCCTTATGATTTTTATCAAGGAACTTTAAAATTTATTTCTGTATTATCTTCCAATAAAGAATCCATATATTCCAATTTTGAATTAAAAAAATATTTTCAATTTTTGTTAGAAAAAAAAAATTAGCAAAATTTGATCTCGAAAGATTAAACGATGATCTGCAAAAAGGTATTTATTTTCAATCCAATATTCCTAAAGGATATGGAATAGGAAGTTCTGGAGCCTTAGTTACCGCTATTTATGATAAATACGCTAAAAAAAAATTAAAAAAATGTTTTAAAAATATAAGAATTCTAAAGGAAATATTTAGTCAAATGGAATCTTTCTTTCATGGAAAAAGTTCTGGAATAGATCCTTTAGTTTCCTACTTCAACAAACCTTTACTTATTCGATCAGAAAGCAATATCTCTACTATAAATATACCAAAAAAAAAGGAATTTAAAGGGAAAGGAGCTATTTTTTTACTAGATTCTGGTTGCTCTAGAAAAACCTCATCTATGATGAGTTTTTTCTTAGAAAAATTAAAAAACGATAAATTTAAAAAAATATTAAAAGAAGAATTTATGAAATACAATGAGAAATGTATTGAATTTTTCTTGAAAGGAGATTTTAAAATAATGCTAAAAAATGTAAAATTACTTTCCACCTGGGTTTTTCATCATTTTAATACTATAATTCCAAAAAAATTTTGTCAAATATGGGAAGAAGGACTTATTACCAATATTCATTATCTAAAATTGTGTGGTTCTGGAGGAGGTGGCTATATTTTATGTTTTACTCCAGATTACAAAATCTCTAGAGAAAAATTAAAGGACTATACAAAAAAAGTAATTTTTCGTTTTTAAAGCATAGTTTTATGAATCCAACAATAAAAAAAAACGATTTTATACGATTGAATCATTATTTATCCAATTCTGGAATATCCTCTAGAAGAGAGGCTGATAAATTGATTCAATCAGGAATCATAGAAGTTAATGGAAAATCCATATCAAAATTGGGAACCATCATTCACATGAATGATGTTATAACTATTAATGGAAATAGAATTAAGAATAAAAAGAAAATATATATACTACTTAATAAACCTAAAGGTTTTATTACTTCTACACATGATCCTTTTAATAGAAAAACAGTAATGAATTTAATCCCAAATTTTTCTGATTATAGAATCTATCCCGTTGGAAGATTAGATCGTTCAACTACAGGAGTTTTACTTCTTACAAATGATGGATCTATTACAGAAAAATTGACTCATCCGAAATATAATATAAAAAAAGTATATCATGTTGTATTAAATAAGAATATTCACGATAACGACATACATAAAATAAAAAAAGGAAAAATATTCCTCCATGAAGGAAGGGTAAAAGTTGATTTTATATACAAAAAAAAAAATAAAGTAAAAATTGGATTGCATATAGGATGGAATAGAGTAATTAAACGAATTTTTAAAAAACTAAATTATGAAGTAATACAAATAGATAGAATTAATTTTGGAGGATTTAATAAAAAAAATCTTAATAGAGGTAACTGGTGTTTTTTAAATAAAAAAGAAGTAGATGATACTACAAAAAAAAATAAGCATTATTAATGGTCCTAACTTGAATCTTTTAGGAAAAAGAGAACCAGAATTATACGGAACTATAAATTTTATAGATTATTTAAATAAACTAAAAAGAAAAAAAATTTTTTCCAACATGGAAATTACTTATTTTCAAAGCAATCATGAAGGAAAAATTATAGATATACTACATAATATTGGATTTCAATCAGATGGAATTGTTCTCAATGCAGGAGCATATACTCATACTTCTTTAGGAATAGCTGATGCTATTAAATCTATTTCTTCTCCAGTCATAGAAGTTCATATTTCTAATATTCATTCAAGAGAATCCTTTAGAAAAAAATCGTTTCTATCTTCTGTTTGTAAAGGAACTATTTTTGGTTTCGGATTAAAATCCTATGAATTAGGAATAATAAGTTTTTCCTTGTAAGATTTATTAAAATTTTGAATATGTTGAATTATTTCTTTTCTTCCATATCCTTTCTTTACGGATACTTTGAAATACTTAGGCATCGAGAAAGAAGTTTTTTCAATTTCTTCCTTACAAAGATCTATCTTTTTATCCAAAATTCTGGAACTTAGTTTATCCGTTTTTGTAAAAACAATACAAAAACGAATTTTTAAATTGTTTAACTTTTTTATGAAGTCTAGATCTATTTTCTGTAAGACAGTTCTGCAATCCATCAATAGAAACAAAAGAATTAAATTTTTTCTATAAGAAACGTAATCTAGAATTAATTTTCTCTTTTCTTTTTTTTTCCTCTTAGAGTATCCATATCCAGGCAAATCTGTTAAATACCATTCATGATTTATCAGAAAAAAATTGATCAATTTCGTACTTCCTGGATGAGAGGAAACTTTAGCTATTTTTTTACAATTTGCAATAAAATTAATCAAACTGGATTTTCCTACATTAGAACGTCCAGAAAAAGCATATTCAGGAAGATTATGAAAAAAAAATTGATGTAATTTAACAAAACTTCCTTTAAATTTTACAGAAAAAATTTTCATGATCAAAATCAAATTTGGATAACCATTTTTCTAATATTTTTATAAATTTTTTTGGATGTTCCATCATAGGAACATGTCCGCATTTATCTATCCAATATAATTCTGAACAGGGCAATAATCTATGAAACTCCTCTGCTACTTCTGGAGGAGTAACATGATCTTGCTTTCCCCAAATTAAACAAATAGGTTGTTGAATAAGAGATAAATCCTTAGACATATTATATTTCATTGCACTTTTTGCAATGTATAAAGTTTTAATTCCTTTTTTTTTATCATTCACAATATGAAATACTTCATCGATCAATTCTTTAGTAGCAATTCTAGGATCATAAAAAACTTCTTGCGATTTTTTTCGAATATATTCATAATTTTCTCTTTTAGGAAATGCTTCTCCAAAAGATTTTTCGAATAAACCAGAACTTCCTGTAAGTACAACAGAATGTACTAAATCTATTCTTTCTTTTGCTATGATTAAGGCTATATGTCCTCCTAGAGAATTTCCTATCAATGTAGCTTTTTCAATCTCTATTTCTATTAAAAATTGAATAATATATTTAGATATATTATAAATATTTGTAAGAAATAAAGGCATATTATAAAGTGGAAGTGAAGGAATAATAACCTTGTATCCTTTTTTTGGAAAGAAATCTAAAAGTGCATCAAAATTGCTTAATCCCCCCATTAACCCATGAAGCAATATTAATGGATGTCCTACTCCCTTTTTTATGTAAGATATCATGTGAAATATTTTTTACATTGTTTTTGAATAAGGAAATAAGCTTGTTTTGCTGCAAATTCTTCCGATTTTTTTTTTGAAGGACCTCTTCCTTCTGTTTTTATTCCACATTCAGAGATACTAACCTCAGAAAGATAAGTGATTACATGTGGATATTCTTCTTCAATTTTAATTTCTTTTTTTTCTCTAAAAGTATTAAAATTTATAATAAATTTATTTTTTTGAGACCATTCTATAATCCATACTTTGTAGCTAAAAATTTCCTTTTGCAATCTCGTAATATTTACATGATGATGTAATATTTTTTTATACACAAAATTTTTACATTCTTGATATCCTATTTCTAAATAAATAAAACCTATTAAAGCTTCAAGGACATTTCCCAATATATTATCGGATACAAGGGGCTTATTCAAAAAAAATATTTCGGTTATAAAAAGTTTTTTAGATATATCATTTAAATTTTTTCTGCATACGATTTTAGATCGTACTTGAGTTAACTCTCCTTCTTTTTTTTTAGGAAGCCGTTCATACAAAAAATGTGAAATAATGGAATTCAATACAGCATCTCCTAAAAATTCTAATCTTTGAAAATTAACATAATAATTCTTATTCAAATTCCTTTTTTCTGTTGAAAAACTATAAACGAATACTTCCTTGAAAAATTTTATATTCTTTGGACAAAAACCCAGTACATTCTTTAATTTTTTAAAGAAAAGAGAATCTTCATCGTTTTGAAAAAAAAAATCATCAGATAACATCTATTTGCTTAAATAAAATACAAACGTTATGTCCTCCAAAACCAAAAGTGTTGCATATACTAATTTTGACTTCTCTTTTTATAGCTTTGTTTGGAGTAAAACTAATTTTTGGATCTATTCTTTCGTCTACTTGAAATAAATTAATAGTTGGAGGTATAATCTTTTTACTTAAAGGAAGTATAGTAGCAATGGCTTCTATAGCTCCTGCTGCACCTAGTAAATGACCTGTCATAGACTTAGTAGAATTTATATCAATATTGTATACATTTTTTTTAAATACCGTTTGAATAGCTCTCACCTCTGCAAGATCTCCCAAAATTGTGGAAGTTCCATGAGCATTAATATGATCTACTTTACTATATTCAATTTCAGCATCTTCTACAGCTGATCTCATAGCTATAATTACTCCCCTCCCTTCCGGATGAGGAGCCGTTATATGATAAGCATCTCCAGACATACCTACTCCTCCTATTTCCGCATAGATATTAGCACCTCTTTTTTGAGCATGATTGTATTCTTCAAGTATTAGACACCCAGCTCCTTCTCCCAAAACAAAGCCATCTCTATCCTTATCAAAAGGACGTGAAGCTGTTTTGTAATCTTCATTTCTAGTGGATAAAGCATGTAAAGCATTAAAACCTCCTACTCCACTTTGTGTAATAGCAGCTTCAGAACCTCCTGTTACCATAATATCTGCTTTCCCTAAACATATTAAATGATAAGCATCAACAATTGCATTAGAAGATGAAGCACAAGAGGATACAGTAGCATAATTAGGCCCATAAAGTCCATAATTCATCGAAATAAAACCAGCAGTAATATCTATGAGCATTTTAGGAATAAAAAAAGGACTAAATCTAGGATATCTTCCTCCATCAACATAATCCGAAATAGATTCTTCTAAGTTTAAAAGACCTCCAATTCCAGACGACCAAATAACACCCACACGTTCCCTTTTTTCTTTGTAAAAATCGATCTTACTATTTTCAACCGCTTCTGAAGAAGCTAAAATTCCATATTGTGCACACGGATCCAATTTACGTTGTTCTTTTTTACTAAAAAAAAGACTGGGATCATAATTTTTTAATTCGCAAGCAAATTTAGTTTTATATTTTTCGGTATTAAAATAAGTAATGGGAGCAGAACCACTTTTTCCACTAATCAGGGATATCCAATATTCTTCAACATTATTTCCTATCGGAGTAATAGAACCAATACCAGTAACTACTACTCTCTTTAATTTTTTCATAAGATACTAATAAATACTAATTATTATTTTTCTTTTCATTCAAGAGATCTTCTATCGCCTGTATAGCTTCTCCTACAGTAGTTATTTTTTCTGCCTTTTCATCAGAAATATTAATGTTAAATTCTTTTTCAAATTCCATAATAAGTTCTACAATATCTAAAGAATCAGCCCCTAAATCATTAGTAAAGCTAGCATTAAGGATAACATCCCTTTCTTCTACACTCAATTTTTCTACTATAAGAGACTTCACTCTTGATGCAATATCAGACATAGGATCATAATTTTTATTCTAATCTAATACAAAATTAGTAAACTTTTATATATAAATTTGTATCAATGATACTTTAATGATACTATGGCATGAGTTCTCTAGAAAATTATGGAATATTGAATTCTTCAAATAATTGGCAATTATCCCCTGATGAATTGCAAAATATAATTTTACGAAACAAAATGGGTATAGAAACTGAATCAGGAGTTTTGGCTATCTACACTGGTTTATTCACTGGACGTTCTCCCGCAGATAGATTTATAGTAAAGGATAGCATTACCGAAAAAAAAGTATGGTGGAATGATAAATTCAATCGATCTTTTGACCCTGAAAAATTCAATCAGTTATATAATAAAATAGTCAGATACCTATCTGGAAAAAAATTATACATACGAGATTGTTTTTTATGTTCCGATAAGCGTTATCAACTGAATGTTCGTTCTATTAGTGAATATCCATGGTCGGATTTATTTGTCCACAATCTTTTTTTTAGAGTTCCCAAAAAAGGACAAATATTACCAGATTGGTTGTTGTTATGTACCCCTGGATTTCAAGCAAACCCAATAACAGATGGAACACGTAGTAAAAATTTCTCTATATTAAATTTCTACAAAAAAATTGTATTAATTGGAGGATCAGGATATACAGGAGAAATAAAAAAATCAATTTTTTCTGTACTAAATTTTATACTCCCTAATAAAAAAGTACTACCTATGCATTGCTCTGCTAATATTGGAAAAATACAAAAAGATACAGCTCTTTTTTTTGGATTGTCTGGAACAGGAAAAACAACTATTTCCAATGATACCAACAGGAAATTAATAGGAGACGATGAACATGGATGGACTTCGGATAATATTATTTTCAATTTTGAAGGAGGTTGTTATGCCAAAATACTTGGAATTTCTAAAGAAAAAGAACCTATGATTTATCAATCTATCAGAAAAGGAGCCATGTTAGAAAATGTTCTTTTTAAAAAAGGGACCAAAGAAGTGGATTTTTTCAATGATTCTATTACACAAAATATTAGAATAAGTTATCCTATATATTTCATAAATAATATTGAAAAAAAATTACTATCCTCTAATATTAGAAATATTTTCTTTCTAACCTATGATGCTTTCGGTGTATTACCCCCTATAGCAAAACTAAATAAAGCACAATCTGCTTATTATTTCTTATTGGGATATACTTCTAAAGTGGCTGGAACAGAATTGAACATAATAAAACCACAAGCTACTTTTTCTTCCTGTTTTGGAGCTCCATTCATGCCATTAAATCCTATACAATACACAAAAATGCTAATAAAAAAATTAGATAATCCAAAAATAAATGTATGGATGGTAAATACAGGAATTATTTCCAGTGGAGATACCTCTGGTTCTCGTATTAAATTAAGAGATACACGAAAAATTGTCCAATGTGTTTTGAATGGGAGTCTATCTAGGGTTGATTATGAAAGATATCCAGTTTTCAATTTTTATATTCCAAAATATTGTCCAGGAATATATTCAGATATTTTAAATCCAAAAAATACATGGAAAAATAAAAAAATGTATCAGGATCAATTAGAAAAACTTGTAAAAAAATTCATGAAACATTTTGATTTATACAGGAAATATACCAACAAAGAAATATTATCTGGAGAACCTAAAATAGGATAATAATTTTTATTTCATTTTCAAGAAAAGAAATTTCCTAATATATTTTCCCAAAATATCGTATTCCACATTAACAAAATTACCTACTTTCATGAAACGAAAATTTGTTTTTTCATAGGTATAAGGAATAACAGATACACTAAATATGTAATTAGTGCATTTTTTTATTGTAAGACTAATTCCATTTACAGCAATAGATCCTTTTTCTACTACAAAAGAATCCAATTTTTTTTTGGATTTAAAAGAGAATAACCAACTTCCATTTTTTTTATTTATTTCAACAATTTTAGCTATTGTATCTACATGTCCTTGCACTAAATGTCCATTCACCCTTTCATGAAGTTTCATTCCACGTTCCAAATTAACTTCATCTTTTATTTTTAAAAAATATAAATTGGTGCAACGTAAAGTTTCTTCCGAAGCCATTACTGAATAATTTTTTTTGTTAACCTCTATGAGAGTTAAACATATTCCATTATGAGAAATACTTTGATTAATTTTAATCTGATCAAAAAATGGATTTTTAAAAGTAATATATAGATTATTTTTTTTACGATTTAATTGTTGTACTTGGGTAGTACATTCTATAATCCCATTAAACATATTCATAATTTTTTTTAAATTAAAACATAAATGAATTATAGAAAAAAAAAAATAAGAGTAGGAATTTCCACAGGAGATATAAATGGAATAGGAATAGAAATCTTTTTAAAAGTATGTCGTAAAAAGAAACTTTTGGATTTCTTTACCCCAATATTATTTGGATCTACAAAATTATGTTCTTATTATGAAAAAATTCTGAATATTGAGTTAAATAATATACGAGAAATAAAAAATTTAAAAGAAGTTGTTGATTATAAAATCAATGTTTTAAATATTTGGAAAGAGGATATTAGATTTGACTCAATAAAAATAAATCCTGAATCAGGAAAATATCCTATTTTATCTTTAAAAAAAGCAGTAAAAGCTTTAAAAGAAGGAAAAATAGATGTTCTTGTTACAGCTCCTGTCAACAAAAAATGGATGAATTTTAAAGGATTCCATTTTTTAGGTCATACAGAATATTTACAAACCCTTTTAGAAGGAGAATCCTTAATGTTAATGATTCATGATACCTTAAAAATAGCTTTAGTGACTAATCATTTATCATTAAAAAATGTTAGTTCTGAAATAACTATAAAAAAAATTATAAAATCCATAAAAATTTTACATCAATCTTTAATAGTGGATTTTTCTATAGAAAAACCTAAAATTGCGGTTTTAGGATGCAATCCTCACTCTGGAGAAAATGGATTATTAGGAGAAGAAGAAAAAACTCAAATTAAACCAGCTATTGATAGTTTATTTCAAAAAAAAGGATTATTAGTTTTCGGTCCTTATTCTCCAGATGGATTTTTTGGGAATCATAACTATCGAAATTTTGATGCAGTTTTAGCCATGTACCATGATCAAGGATTAATTCCTTTTAAAATATTAACCTTTAATGAAGGAGTAAATTTTACAGCTGGTCTTTCTCATATACGTACTTCTCCAGATCATGGAGTAGCGTATGATATTGCAAAAAAAGGAAAAGCTAATGAAAAATCTTTTGAAGAAGCTATTTTTAGTGCTATAAAAATATTCAACAATAGAAAAGAATACATGAAAATTGTTTCTTCAAAATATAAATCTCTATAAAATAACAACAATTACATTTTTTTTTACTTGTAAAAAACCTCCATTTATTTTCATTTTAAAATCTTTATTATGGTGACTTATTTTTATTAATCCATATCCCAATACAGAGATAAGTGGAGCATGATTTTCTAATATTTGAAAATAACCATCTAATCCAGGAACTGTAATAGAGTTGACTTTTTCATCCTGATACAAGATTTTTTCAAAATCAATAATTGTTATCTGCACGTTAAAATATTTTTTTCATTGCATTTTTTTTCCAGTTTGGATCACCTGTTCAATAGTCCCTTTCAAATTAAAAGCTGGTTCCGGAAAATCATCTAATTCTCCATCCATAATCATGTTAAATCCTTTAATTGTATCCTCAATTTTTACAAATTCTCCTTTTATCCCTGTAAATTGCTTGGCTACATGAAAGGGTTGAGATAAAAAACGTTGAACACGTCTAGCACGATAAACTATTAATTTATCTTCTTCACTAAGTTCCTCTATTCCAAGAATAGCAATAATATCTTGTAAAGAATTATATTTCTGTAAAATTTCTTTAACACGTTGTGCACAATGATAGTGATCTTTGTCTATTATATCTGGAGATAAAATTCGTGAAGTAGAATCTAATGGATCTATGGATGGATAGATACCTAAAGAAGCAATCTTTCTTGAAAGAACTGTAGTTGCATCTAAATGAGAAAACGTAATAGAAGGAGCAGGATCCGTTAAATCATCTGCTGGTACATAAACAGCTTGAACAGAAGTAATAGAACCTTTTTTTGTCGATGTAATTCTTTCTTGAAGTTCCCCCATCTCAGATGATAAAGTAGGTTGATATCCAACAGAAGAAGGAATTCTTCCTAATAAAGTAGAAACTTCTGATCCAGCTTGAATAAATCTAAATATGTTATCTATAAAAAATAAAACATCTTTTCCTTTTTTTTCTCCAAAGGATTGATCTCTGTAATATTCGGCTAATGTCAATCCAGTTAGAGCCACTCTAGCTCTTGCTCCAGGAGATTCATTCATCTGTCCAAAAACAAACACAGCCTTAGATTCTTTTAAGGCTTCTTTGTCCACCTTAGATAAATCCCAATATCCTTTTTTCATAGAATCCATAAATGAATCTCCATACTTGATAATTCCGGATTCTAACATTTCTCGTAATAAATCATTACCTTCTCTGGTACGTTCTCCTACTCCAGAAAATACCGAAAACCCTCCATGTTTTTTTGCTACATTATTGATCAACTCTTGGATTAACACAGTTTTTCCTACTCCAGCACCTCCAAATAATCCAATTTTACCTCCTTTTGGATAGGGTTCTATAAGATCAATAACTTTAATTCCCGTATATAATATCTCTGTATCCGTAGACAATTCTTTAAATTCTGGAGAATAATTATGAATTGGTTTATTATGATTATACCTGTCTAAAGGTTCTAATCCATCAATAGGAGTACCTAAAACATTGAATATCCTACCATTAATAGAATCTCCTATAGGGACACTGATTGGACCTCCTGTCATTTCTACTTTTTGACCTCTTCGCAATCCATCTGTAACCTCCATAGCAATACAACGAACTTTATTTTCTCCAATATGTTGCTGAACTTCTAATACTATTTTATTTTTATTATTTTTAGATAATTCTACTTCTAATGCATCGTTAATATTAGGAAGAATAGATCCATTCTTGAATGAAACGTCAACCACTGGTCCTATAATTTTAATTATTTTTCCTTTTAATTTCTTTTTATCCATACATTTTTTTTTAAAAAGATACTATACAATATACGGGTAGTATATGTGAATCATATATATTTGTAAATATAAATTTTAAGATAAAAAATTTTGAAAATTTATTCATTCATTGATGAATTTTCTTCCTTTTTACCGTGTGTATTTACACTCGGTTTTTTTGATGGAGTTCACATAGGACATAAAAAAGTAATTCAAAATTTAGTCCTTAGAGCAAGAGTAATAAAATATTGTTCGGTCCTACTAACTTTTAATCCGCATCCAAAAAAAGTTTTGAATCCAGAAAAAAAATTTTTTTATTTAAATACTCTTTCTGAAAGAATTTATCATATCAAAAAAACAGGAATCGAAAACTTGATCATTCATCCCTTTACCATAAATTTTTCAAAATTAAGTACAAAAGATTTTTTTCAAAAAATTTTGTTTTCCAAAATAAAAATCAAGAAAATCATAACAGGATACGATTCTCATTTAGGAAAAAATAGAGATGGAACATTTCATCAAATCAGAGAATTTTCTAAATTATATGGTTTTGAACTATATAAAGTCAACCCCTGTATATTAGAAAATAAAATCGTTAGTTCTACCAATATACGAAAATCTCTTCTAAAAGGAAATATAGAATGGGCTAATAAAGCTTTAGGTTATTGCTATACATTATCTGGATACGTAGTAAGAGGAACAGGAATAGGAAAAATATTAGATTTTCCAACGGCCAATATTCAAATAAATAAAAATAAATTAATTCCAAAAAAAGGAGTTTATGCTGTAAAAATTCATTATTCAAATCATATTTATAAAGGAATGATGAATATAGGAGTACGTCCTACTATTGATAAAAAAAATCAAAAAATAAAAATTGAAGTACATTTTTTTGATTTTTATCAAAACATTTATGGGAAAAAAATTAAGGTTATAATAGTTCAAATAATTCGCGAAGAAAAGGAATTTAATACACTTCATGATTTAAAAGAACAAATTCAACGAGATCAAATAAAAATAAAAAATATTTTTAAAAAAAAATCTTTCGAATCAAATTATTTATTGTGATAAAAAAAATAGACAGAATCATTCAACATTTATTGAAACAAAAAAAATATATAGAAAAAAAATTATTATTGGTTTCATTTAACGATTCTCTTATAGAATATTTTAAAGAAAAATACCAAAAATATGGGATTTTCACAGAAATTTATACAATGGAAAAACTATTAGAAAAAATATCCGGATTATCTTCCTTTCATAAATCTTATATTCTATTTTATTTCTTTTATATATTAAAAAAAAGAAATAGTTATTTATCCAGAAGTTTTAATGATTTTTTGAAATGGGCTCCTGATATTTTAAATGATTTTCAGGATTTGGATTTTAACTTAATAAATATTGAGTACTTTTTTACTTATATCATTTCTACAGAAAAAATTAAAAAATGGAATCCTAATAATATAGAAAAAAACTTAGTAGGAAAAAATAATCTATTTTGGAATGAAATTTATAAATCCTATAAAATTCTTCAAGATATTCTTTTAAAAAAAGGGATTGGTTATAATGGAATGATTTTCAGAATAGCTATTCATCGTTTAAAAAATTTTTTATCCAATAACTTAGATACACGAATAATTTTATTTTTTTCCAGATTTCATCTATTAAACAAATGTGAGAAAATATTCATAAAAAAAATTATTCAATTAGATAAAGGATCCATATACAATTTGAATTTGGAAGAAAAAAATATGCTAATAAAAAAAATTTCTGATTTGTGCATCAAAAAAAAAACTTCAATAAACAATATCAATCCTAATAAAATAAAAATTATCAGAGTTTCTAAAGAAGTAGAACAAGTCAAAATAGTAGAAAAATTAGTTCATCAATTGATCCAGAATGGAAAAAAACCCAATCAAATTGTTTTAATTTTAGGAGACAAATATTTAACCATTCCTTTGTTATATTCTATAAAAAATATATTAGGAATTCCTATATCTATATTCACAGATTTTCCATTAAAAACACTTCCTATTCATCATACATTTCATTCAATTTTTCAATTATTGTTAAAAAAGGAAAAAATGAAAAATTTTTATGGAAAAGATATACTAAGAGTCTTATACGATGGATATATCCAAAAATTTTTTATCAAAAAAAATTTATCATTTTTAGATGAATTCAACAAATATCATTCAAATTTTGTTTCTGAATCTATAATGAATAAATATCTATTCAAAAATATAAACAATAAACTAAATATAATTTTTCAGATACCAACTTATGATACAAAAAAATGCATTATTGGTCTTATGAGTTTTATTACAGAATTTAAAATTTTGTTGTGTAAAAATGCACCAAAACATTTATTCGAATTAAAATTCCTTTCCAAATTAGAAGTCTATATGCAAAAACTGAAAATATTAGTTAGAAAAACAGAAACTTACTTTTTTGGAATTAAAGATATATTTAACATTTATCAACAATTTATAAAGACAGAGAAAATATCCTATATATGTAAAGATACAAAAGGTTTACATATAAGAGTATTTATGGATTCGTATTTTGAAAATTTTGAAAATACGATTATGACTTCTGTCAACGAAGGTTTTATTCCACCAGATAAAAAAATATATAATACTTTTATTCCTTTGGATATTCGTAATAAACTAAATTTTTCCATTTTTCAGGAAAATGAAGAGATTTATTGTCATTATTTTATAAAAATTTTGAATAATTCAAAAAATACTTATTTAATCTACAAAAATAAACCGGACGAACTTAATTCTGGAGAAAAGAGTCGTTTTATTCATCAAATAGAAATGAATTCAAATTTTTCCATGGAAAAAAAAAATAATTTTACATTTAATCTTTTAAATTCGTCAAAAAAAAACCCTTTTGTGATAAAAAAAACGAAATCAATGATTCGACGTTTGTATGAAATAGCCGATCAGGGTTTATCTCCTTCTTCCATACTTTTGTATAATTATAATCCTCTTTCTTTTTATTACAAAAAAGTACTCGGATTGAAAAATATAGAAAAAAAATCCATCAAACAAGAAACAGGAAAAATCATACACAAAATATTAGAAGTTTTATATCATCCCATTAAAGGAAATTTTATTACTTTAGATTGGATAAATAAAATGAAAAATAATTATGAATATATTACAAAAAATATTTTATCAAAAACTATAAAAAGTTCTTTTTTGGAGGGAAAAAATATTTTTCTATATTCTATAATAAAAAATTATATACAAAATTTTATTAATTGGGAGGAAAAATTGGTTCATCAAGGACATAAAATTTTTCTAAAAGAAATAGAAATTCATGCATCTACAAGATTAGATATAGGATTTCATCAAGTAAATTTATACGGAATTATAGATCGTATAGACGAATATAATGGGATGACACGTATTATTGATTACAAAATAGGAATATCCCAAAAACAAAAAATACATATTTCTTTGGATAAAATTGAAAATATATTCCAAGATCCTAATCACGGAAATACAATGCAATTACTTATTTATATGTATTTATTATGGTTTAAATCTGGATACAAAAAAAAATCTACAATAATTTCTCTTGTTTCACCAGAAAAACATAAAAAAGATTCAATCTTAACAATTCCCATAAATTTTTTTCATCAAAAAAAAAATAATATCACCTATGAAAGTTATGTAAAAATTTTTCTACCACATTTAATTAAAAGAATTTCTGAAATATTGGATCCAAAAATACCAATTCAAGAAAAAATAAATAGGTATGTTTGATGCTGAATTCTATTTATAGAATCCATATGGTTTTGAAAAAAAGAATCATAAAATACGATAAAAAAAAATTAATGATTGTTCTAAACGAATTCAATATGTTGATATTAATAACAAAATAAATAAATAGATTCACATTATAAAATAACTGTAAAATAACAATCCATACAATAAAATATGGTTTTTTATTTATAGTTGACCACAAACAAAGAAAGAAAAAAAGACTATTAACAGGCAATAAAAGAATATATAATAAAAGAAAATTTTTTTCATCAAAAAAAAAATTACAAACTATAATATGAATAGTTCCAAAAAAAAAAGTTGAAAAATTATATCCTATAATTTTTTTTATCATTTTTAAATAAATGTGTCTAAAAAAATCTATAAAATAATGTTACTATAATTTCATGAAAAACATTATTGATGAACTCTCTTGGAGAGGGTTGATCCAAAATAAAGTTCCTGGTGTAGAAAAACAATTAAAAAAATGTACTACTCTATATATTGGATTCGATCCTACTTCTGATTCCTTACACTTAGGAAGCTTGCTTTCCATTATTGTATTAATTCATTTTCAAAAAATGGGGCATAAATCCTTGATATTGATTGGAGGAGCCACTGGTCTTATAGGAGATCCATCGTATAAATATGATAGAAGATCTTTTTTTAGTAAAGAAACTTTATACAAAAATATAGAATCTATAAAAAAACAACTTTGTAAGTTGTTACATTTTCATTCAGAAGAAGTAGAATTTTTAGACAATTTTAATTGGATGAAAAATATTTATATTTTGGATTTTCTACGTGATATAGGAAAACACTTGACTGTAAGTTATATGATAACTAAAGATTCTGTTAAAAAACGTATTAAAAATAACGGAATTTCTTTTACTGAATTTACTTATTCCCTTATCCAAGGATATGATTTTCTTTATTTAAATAAAGAAAAAAATTGTCTCCTACAAATAGGAGGATCCGATCAATGGGGTAATATAACCACTGGAATAGAACTTATTAGAAAAATAACAGGAAAAAAAGCATATGGAATCACCTTTCCTTTAGTAACAAGAAATAATGGAATAAAATTTGGAAAAAGTGAAGAAGGGGAAAATATATGGTTAGACCATAATAAAACTTCTCCATATAAATTTTATCAATTCTTGATGAATATTTCGGATATGGAGATTGAAAAATTTATCAGAATTTATACTTTCTTACCGAAAGAAAAAATTGATACATTAATTTCAAAACATAGAAAGAATCCTGAAAAAAGATTTTTGCAAAAAAAAGTAGCTTCTGAAATAACTCAATGGGTACATGGAAAAGAATCCTATGAAAAAATTGTGAAAATTTCAAATATTTTATTTGAAAAAGAATATACATACTTATTATCTTTAGATGAAAAAATTTTTATTTCTATATATGAGAATCTCCCACATATGATTTTATCTCATCAAGAATTTGAAAAAGGAATTCTTTTATTAGATTTGTTAAAAAAAAGTAGTTTTTTCAATTCTAAAAGTGAAGCTAAACGAGCTTTAAATTTTAATTCCATCTTTATCAATAAAAAACTTATTAAAGAAAATATATTGCTCAAAAAAGAAAATATAATAGGAAAAAAATATATTTTACTACAATTTGGAAAAAAAAATTTTTTTATGATAAAAATTGAATCCAACGAAAAAAAACATATTCATTCCTGAAAAAAAGAGGTCTTTTTTGTGTAATTATTGTGCTGGTTCTGATTGTCTGAAAACAATACCTTTTTCTTTAAAAAAATCTACTAAAATCTTATGACGATCGTGGATTCTTCCTTTAAGAATTTCTTTAGAAAGATTATTTAGAATATCATGTTGAATCACTCTTTTTAATGGTCTAGCACCAAAATGAGGGTCAAAACCTTTTTCAGATAAATAATCTATCGCTTCATTAGTAGCTTCCATACAAATATTTTTATTCCATAACAATTTTTCCAATTTTTTCATTTGCAATTTTACAATATCTCTAATCTCTTTCCTGGTAAGAGGTTTGAATAGAATAATTTCATCAATACGATTAATGAATTCTGGTCTAACTATATTCTTTAACAAATCTATTAAAGCATTTTTTGTTTTTTCCATTCCATTGGTTAATTGATCTTGAATAATATCCGCACCTACATTAGAGGTCATGATGATAATGGTGTTTTTAAAATTTACTGTACGACCTTTATTATCTGTCAACCTTCCATCATCTAAAACCTGTAACAATATATTAAATATATCAGAATGTGCTTTTTCTATTTCATCTAATAAAATAACCGAATAAGGTCTACGACGTATAGATTCTGTTAATTGTCCACTTTCATCATATCCTATATATCCAGGAGGAGCTCCAATAAGTCTACTTACAGAATGACGTTCTTGATATTCACTCATATCTATACGGACCATATTATTTTCATTGTCAAAAAGATATTCTGCTAACGTTTTAGCAAGTTCTGTTTTTCCTATACCTGTACTGCCCATAAAAAGAAAAGATCCTATAGGTTTTTTTTCATCTTGAAGTCCTGCTCTGGAACGTCGTATAGCATCGGAAATAGATTGTATAGCCTCATTTTGACCTATTACCCTTCTGTGCAATTCTTTTTCCAAACACAATAATTTTTCTTTTTCGCTTTGCAACATTTTAGTAATCGGAATTCCAGTCCACTTAGAAACAACCTGAGCTATATCTTCTTTGGAGACTTCTTCCTGAATCATTTTTTTTCCTTTACATTCCTTTTTTTTTAATTCTATTTCAAATGATTTTACCTTATTTTCTTCTTCTTTTATTTTTCCATATCTCAACTCAGCTACTTTCCCATAATCTCCTGATCTTTCCGCTTGTTCAGCTTCAAATCTAAAATTTTCTATTTTATCCTTAGATTTTTGTATTCCTTCAACCAAATCTTTTTCACTTTGCCATTGAGCTTGTAATTGCATTCTTTCTTCATTCAATTTAGACAATTCTTTTTTTAAGGAAACTAATTGTTTTTCATCATTTTCTCTTTTAATGGCTTCTATTTGTATTTCCATTTGCATAATTTTCCTATGTAAAACATCTAATTCTTCTGGTTTAGAGTTTATTTCCATTCTTAATTTTGAAGCCGATTCATCAATAAGGTCAATAGCTTTATCTGGTAAAAAACGTTCGTTGATATAACGTTGAGATAATTCTACGGCAGCAATAATAGACTCATCTTTAATTCTTACTTTGTGATGACTTTCATATTTTTCTTTAATTCCACGCAATATAGAAATAGCATCTGTCACAGATGGTTCATCAACATATACCTGTTGAAATCTTCTTTCTAAGGCTTTATCTATCCTAAAGTATTTTTGATATTCGTTCAAAGTAGTGGCTCCTATAGCACGAAGTTCTCCTCTTGCTAGAGCCGGTTTTAAAATATTTGCAGCATCCATCGATCCTTCTCCACCTCCTGCACTGACAAGTGTATGGATTTCATCAATAAATAAAATAATCTCTCCATCTGAGGAAGTCACTTCTTTAACAACGGATTTTAAACGTTCTTCAAATTCTCCTTTGTATTTAGCTCCTGCAATAAGAGAAGCCATATCTAAAGAAAAAACTTGTTTATTCTTTAAATTATCTGGAATATCTCCATTAATAATTCTATGTGCTAAACCTTCAGCTATTGCTGTTTTTCCAACCCCTGGCTCTCCAATTAGAATAGGATTATTTTTTGTTCTTCTAGATAATATTTGTAAAACTCTACGTATTTCCTCATCACGTCCAATAACAGGATCTAATTTTCCTTTATTAGCCCATTCATTAAGATTTTTTGCATATTTTTCTAGAGAATTATAAGTACTTTCTGCTGTTTGAGAGACTACATTCCCACTTTTTTTTCTGACATTTTCAATCAATTTTCGTATTTTATTTTCGTTAAATCCTTGATTTTTTAAAAGTTTAGATGTTTCGTCCGAATTCATAAAAATAGCATAGAAAATATGTTCGATAGAAATAAATTCATCTTTCAAAAAATATGCATAATTTTCTGCTGCATTAAACATTCTTGTAGAATGATTACTAAAATGTTGAGTAATAGGTTGACTCACTACTCTAGGATAAGAAGATATAATCTTATCCAATTCTATCATTATTACTTCACGATTTATATTCAATTTTTTGAAAAAATAAGGAATAAGGTTTTCCTCTATTTTTAATAAAGCCTTCAAAATATGCGAATTTTCAATAGATGGTTGATTATTCATTAAAGCAATACGTTGTGCCTCTTGGATCACCTCTTGAGATTTTAGAGTAAATTTATTCAAGTTCATATTATATTTTTTTTAAACAATAATTAATGGAAAAACGCTAAGATATGGAATGATTTTATAATTGATCATTAAGTTCTTTTCATCAAAAATTTTACTTCGTTTTTTTTATGAAAATATTTATTATTTTCGTATCATGACAATAATAAACAAAGAAGAAATACAATCCATTTCTAAAAAAATTAATAGAATTTATGATCTACTGAACATTGAAAAAATAAAAGATTTTATTGATAACGAACAAAAGAAGATCTCAAATCCTAATTTTTGGAAAAACTCTAAAAAGGAATCAAAAAATTTCATCAAACGTTTTAATTCTATGAAAACGTGTATGCAAAATTTTTTTGAATTAAAAAATTCTCTAGAAGAATTAGAAATTATCTTTTCTCTTTCTAAAGAAGAAAATCTAGAAAAAGAACTTAAAATTCAATTTATTAAAACTAAAAAATTATTAGACGATATAGAATTAAAAAATCTTTTTCAAGACAACGAAGACTATTATAATGCTATATTGCAAATTTCTTCTGGAGCAGGAGGTACGGAAAGTTGTGATTGGACTTCTATGTTAATGAGAATGTATACAATGTGGGCAGAAAAAAAAAAATATTCGGTTAAAAATATCCATCTCATCCATGGAGATATTACAGGAATAAAAACCGTTACTCTAGAATTTAACGGAATATATGCTTTTGGATATCTAAAAGGAGAAAATGGAGTACATAGATTAATACGGATATCTCCATTTGACAATAATTCAAAACGTCATACATCTTTTTCTTCTGTTTATGTGTATCCTTTAGTAGATAAAAAGGTAGAAGTTGAGGTAAAATCATCCGATATTCATTGGGAAACTTTTCGTTCTTCTGGAGCAGGAGGACAAAATGTAAATAAAGTAGAAACTGGAGTACGACTACGTCATATCCCAACGGGTATCGTTATTGAGAATACAGAATCTCGTTCACAAATACAAAACAGACAAAAAGCTTTACAACTTTTGAAATCCAGATTATTTGAGATAGAATTAAAAAAAAGAAATGAAAGAAAAAACAAAATAGAATCTGAAAAAAAAAAAATAGAATGGGGATCTCAAATACGAAATTATATTATGCATCCTTACAAATTGGTAAAGGATTTGCGAACAGGTTATGAAACTACAAATATTAACTCGGTCATGAATGGAGAAATAGATATTTTTTTGAAAAAATTCCTAATGTATAAAAAAAAATAGAATTTTTATTCTATTTCAAAATTAATTCCTATTTGATTATTAGTTTCACTCAATTAGATCCAATCTTTGATTTTCCTATTCATTCAATGAAAATTCGATATTCTGATCTTATAGATCAAACCTTTGATTTTCCTACAGAGGAGTTTACCATTAAAAATAATTTTTTAGAATTTCATGGAATTCCATTGATGGATCTTATTCAAAGATATGGGACTCCTTTAAAATTTACTTATTTACCAAAAATTTCTCAAAACATAAAAAAAGCTAGAAAATGGTTTAAAAAAGCAATCGATTCCAATCGATACAATAACAAGTATACTTATTGCTATTGTACAAAAAGTTCTCATTTTTCTTTTGTATTGGAGGAAGTATTAAAAAATAATATTAGTATTGAAACTTCATATGCTTATGATATAGAAATTATTAAAAATCTTTATCAAAAAGGAAAAACCAGCAAAAATATTGAAGTTATTTGTAACGGATTCAAAACTCATAATTATATAGAAAATATATCGGAATTAATTAATAATGGATTTTGCAATACTATTCCTATATTAGATAATTCCGATGAATTAGAAAAATTGAGTTTTTTTATTCATTATCCATTTAAATTAGGCATACGAATAGCTTCTGAAGAAGAACCAAAATTTGAATTTTATACCTCTCGACTAGGAATAGGATATAAAGATATCCTTGTTTTTTACTTGAACCAAATAAAAAACAATCCAAAAGTAGAACTAAAAATGTTACACTTCTTTATCAATACTGGAATCAAAGACACTGCTTATTATTGGAATGAACTTTTTAAATGTTTACATATTTATGCTAGATTAAAAAAAATAGCTCCTGAATTAGATATATTAAATATAGGAGGAGGTTTTCCTATCAAAACATCGATGTCCTTTAAATATGATTATGAATACATGACCAATGAAATTGTCTATCGAATCAAAAAATTTTGTCAAGAAGAAAATGTTTCAGAGCCCCATATATATACAGAATTTGGAGCTTATACAGTAGGAGAAAGTGGAGGAATTATCTATAAAATACTTAGTCAAAAGAAACAAAATGATAGAGAAAAATGGAACATGATAGATAGTTCCTTTATGACTACTCTTCCCGATACTTGGGCTATCAGTCGTAGATTTATCATGATGGCTATAAATCGTTGGGATGATTCTTATGAAAGAGTATTTTTAGGGGGCCTAACATGTGATAGTGATGATTATTATAATTCAGAACAACATATGAATGCTATATATCTTCCTTGCTTCCGTGAAAAAATCCCACTTTACATTGGATTCTTTAATACTGGAGCCTATCAAGATACAATAAGTGGATACGGAGGAGTCCATCACTGTTTAATTCCACAACCAATTCATATTTTGATCAATCATGATGAAAAAAAAAACTTAGTGTATAGAATTTTTCGATACTCTCAAAGTCCTAAAGAAATATTAAAAATATTAGGTTATTAAAAAATATTTTTTTTATGAAAAAAAAAACTTTTGCTGGTATTCCTAAAAAATATGCTACTCTTGAAAAATCACAAATAGTACTAATACCAGTTCCGTATGATTCTACTGAAACATGGAAAAAAGGATCTAATAGAGGACCTGAAGCTTTTTTATCTGCATCGGAACATATGGAATTGTATGATATAGAAACAGATTCAGAAGTATACAAAAAAGGAATTTTTCTTGCTGCTCCTATTGGAAATACTTCATTATCGTCTAATAAAATGATAGAAAAAGTATATCACACTACCAAGAAGTATCTTTTAAAAGAAAAATTTGTAACTCTCATAGGAGGAGAACATTCTATATCCATAGGAAGTATTCGAGCATTTGGAGAAAAATATACAGATATGAGCATCCTTCACATGGATGCACATACAGATTTACGTCCTAAATACAATGGAAATCCTTACAATCATGCTTGTTCTATGTTTGAAGCCTCAAAAAAATATCCACTGATACAGATAGGAATTCGTAGTATGGATGTACTAGAAAAAAAGTATATTCAAAATGAAAATATTTTTTATTTTCATAAAATCTATCAAAATGATTCATGGATGAAGGAAGCTATTCAAAGATTATCACAAAATGTATTTATAAGTATAGATATAGATGTATTTGATCCAAGTATAGCTCCTTCTACAGGAACTCCAGAACCAGGAGGTTTTTTTTGGTACGAAATATTAAAATTTTTTCGAATGGTTTTCGAAAATAAAAAAATTATAGGATTTGATATTGTTGAACTTTTACCAAATAAAAAAGATTACTCCACAGATTTTTTATCCGTTAAACTTTACTATAAATTATTATCATATAAATACTACTAAATAATGAATCAAAAAATAATTATATCCATAGATGGATATTCCGCTTCTGGAAAAAGTTCTTTGGCTCAAGAAATTTCTAAAAAATTGAAATACATACATATAGATTCAGGATCTATGTATAGAAGCATAGCTTTATTAGCTATTAGAAAAAAAATTTTCAATAGCGATTTATGGAATATAAAAAATTTTATTCCTTTTTTGAATAATATCCATTTTCAATTTCAATGGAATAAAAGATTGAATAGAACAGAAATCCTTTTAAATAAAGAAAATATTCAATCTGAAATACGCTCTATGGAAGTAACCGAAAAAGTTGGTCTAATAGCAAAGATACCAGAAATTAGAGATAGATTAACAATTATACAAAAAAATTTTGGAAAACAAAAAGGAATTGTCATGGATGGTAGAGATATAGGATATATGATTTTTCCTCAATCAGAATTGAAAATTTTTCTGAAAGGATCCATAGAAGTTCGTGCCTATAGAAGATATAAAGATCTTAAAAAAAAAGGGAACAAAGTAACCTATGAAGAAATCAGAAAAAATCTATTCTATAGAGATATGATGGATATCAATCGTAAAATCTCTCCACTTAAAAAATCTATAGATTCTATAGAAATAGATAACACATTTCTTAGTTTAGAAAAGCAATTAAACCTAGTTATTCAATTAATAGAAAGTATTTATAAAAAAAAAAAAAAATGAAACTTTTAAATGGAAAAATAGCAATAGTTACAGGCGGTTCAGGAGACATTGGAAAATATATTGTGAGAACATTTGTCCAACATGGAGCGTATGTTATTTTTACATTTTTTTCATCAAAAAATAATGCAATAAAATTATCCTACGAATTGAAAAATTCTGTTAGTTATTACGAAATTGATCTCAAAAATTTAGACTCTTCAAAAATTTTTGTTAAAAAAATTACAGATAAATTTGGTCGTATAGATATATTGGTAAACAATGCAGGAATAATAAGAGATAATTTTTTATTGAAAATGTCGGAAAAAGATTGGGATGAGGTTATTCGAACTAATATTTATTCGGTTTTTAATTTAACAAAATATGTAATATTTCCTATGATTAAACAAAAAAATGGCAGCATTATTAATATGAGTTCTGTTGTAGGGATAACAGGAAATATTGGACAATCCAATTATGCAGCATCTAAAGCAGGAATTATCGGTTTTACTAAATCAATAGCTAAAGAATTAGGAAAAAAAAATATTCGTTGTAATGTTATAGCTCCTGGCTATATTTCTACTCAAATGAATTCTCATTTTCAATTTAAAATAAAAGAAGAATGGATTAAAAAAATTCCATTAAGAAGAGCAGGACATCCTCAAGATGTAGCTAACTGTAGTCTATTTTTGGCTTCTGATTTGTCCAATTATATTACTGGATCTGTATTCAATGTTAATGGTGGAATGATTTAATTCGTAAATAATGTTGTATTCAGATAAAAAGATTGTGCAAAGCTTAGGAGAGATATTGATAGCAAAATCCATTTTTCATATAATAATATCTCCAGGTTCTAGAAACGCACCAATAATCATTCACTTTACACAGCATCCATCTTTCAAAACTTATAGCATTGTAGACGAACGTTGTGCTGGTTTTTTCGCTTTAGGAATAGCGCAAAATATAAATAACCCTGTAGTTCTTAGTTGTACTTCTGGATCTTCTGTAGTGAACTATTACCCTGCAGTAATAGAATCATTTTATCAAAATATACCACTTATTTTTATTACGGCAGATCGTCCTAAGAAAGTTATAGATATTCTTGAAGGACAATCCATTCATCAAGAACATATTTTTAACAACCATGTAATATCCTCTATACAATTAACCGAAAATGAATCTAAGTTAGGCTTGTGGTATAACGATAGATTGATTAATGAATCTATTAATAGATGTATTATAAAAAAAAAACCTATACATATTAATATTCCTTTTTCAGAACCTCTTTATGGAACCACCACTTGCTTACAAGTAAAACCTAAAATTATAAATGTTATACCTGTAAAAAATTATATTGAAAAAAAAAAGTATTATAAAAAGGAAAAATATATATGGAGAAAATCCAAAAAAAAAATGATTTTACTAGGTTTATACAATCCAGAAAAAAATTTTGAAAAAATTTTGAAAAAATTAAGCATAGATCCTTCTATAGTTATTTTCACAGAAACTACATCTCATGTATATGGAAAATTATTTTTTTCATGTATAGATCAACTACTTTTTAGTATGAGAGATAAAGAATGGTTAAATTTGAAACCCAATCTCCTATTAACCGTTGGGGGAAACATTATATCCAAAAAAATAAAATTTTATTTACGAAAATATCCTCCAATGTACCATTGGCATATAGGAGAAAAACTAATAAATTATCCAGATACTTATTACAAATTAACCACTTATTGGCCTATACAACCAGAACTCTTTTTCAAAATAGTATATGAAAACAATTTACTACAATCATCCAATTATAGATATAAATGGGAAGAATTTAGAAAAGTAAGAAGAAAAAAAAATAATTTCTTTTTAAGAAAAGAAAAAAGTTTTTCAGATCTTAAAGTTCTATTTCTTATATTCAAATCCATTCCTAATGATTCTGTTTTACAATTAGGAAACAGTACTATAATACGGTATTATCAACTTTTTGATAATAAAAAAAAAAATTTTATTAAATCTTATTGTAATAGAGGAACTTCAGGAATAGATGGTTGTGTTTCTACTGCTATAGGTTATGCTATTCACAGCAAAAAAATGGTGACATTAATTGTTGGAGATATAAGTTTTTTTTACGATAGCAATGCTTTATGGAATAATTATATACCAAAAAATTTTCGGATTATACTTATCAATAATGGAGGAGGGAATATTTTTAGATTTATTTCAGAAGGAAAAATTCCTGAAAAAATTTTCAATTTTTTTGAAACCAAACATTTTTTTACTGCAAAAAAAATTTGTGAAATGCATAATTGGAAATATGAAGTGGTATCGGATAAACTATCCTTGATAAATAGTTTACATGGATTTTGGAATCCATCAGATCTTCCTTGTCTTTTGGAAATCAATACTAAAAACTCTTCTAATGCAGAAGTATTAAAGAAATATCTATCCTCTTGATTTTATTTCTCTCAAAAAAGAGAAAAATATCTCCACTATAGCTTTAATTCTAGCAAAAAATTCTCTAATCTGCATTTTGAAATCAAAAGTAAGGTTTTTTGCGTTAAAACCTATGACATCTAATCCCAAACAATTTCCAATAAATATAGCTCTCTCATTATGAAATTTTTGGGAAATGATGGTAAATTTTCTTTGATTAAATATTTTATAAACTCTTATAACAGAATGAATAGTACTAATTCCAGAAATATCCTTGTATATAAAATAATTCGGAATCCCTTTTCTTATTAATTCTTTCTTCATCATTTTTGGTTCGTTATAATTTTTATCTCTATTATCTCCACTGACTATGATATAACGAATTTTTTTATGACGAAATAAAAAATAAGCGGCATCCATCCTATATTTAAAATAGGCATTTAATCCTCCTCCATGCAAATATTTAGAAGTACCTAGAACTACTCCAAATGTATTATATGGAATTTCATCAATATTATCATAGTTCTTTCTTATAGACCATAAACTAATCCCAAAATAACCAATAACTATGAATAAAATTATGATAAAAAATATACGTCTTATTTCTAATTAACACAATCTTATTTTTCTAAAAACAATCATCTTCTATAATCCATTCTCCCTTTTCCAAAAAAAAATATACTTTCTTGAATTTTATATTCTTTGTTTCTCCTGTAACTAAATGGCGGATATTAATTCTATTGTTTCTTCTTAATTTTTTTCCATTTTTTTCTTTAAAAAAGGAATCTATTATTCTATTATTATTTGGAAGACATACGATATCGTTCTTCATTATAGTAGACTGAAACAAAAAAGAAAGAATTTTTCTATTAATTTCATAAACTCTTTCTTGAAACAAATTGAAAGCATTCTGTTTGTAAACTATAAGAGGATCTTTTTGTTCAAAAACAGCATTTTGTACAGAATATCGTAAATTATCCATTTCACGCAAATGCTCTTTCCACTTTTCATCCAGAAAACACAATATAGTTTTTTTTTCAAACATAGATAACAAAGATTCCCCACGACTATGATAAAATTCTTTTAAATTTGATGTAGAAACAATATTAATAATGCCATTTGTGAATACAACCTGAATTGTATAATAATCCATTTTATTTTTTACATTATTGGATAGAATAGGAAAAAGATCTTGATGAACTATTTTTTCTTTTTTTTTCCTATAACAATTTATAATTAGATCATGAAGAAAATTAATACAATTTCGTTCTTTATATGAAAAAAAATCCCTTTCTGAAAGGGGAATTTTAATCCCAAAAATTTTAAAAAATTCGTATTCCAAATTCTTAAAATCATTAAAAGATTTATTAAAAAATATCATGATATCCAATAAAACATACACCATATTAGAAATATCTAAATTCAAATCCTCTCCACATAAAGCATTTTTACGTCTTTTATAAATAAATTCTCGTTGTTTATTAATAACATCGTCATAATCTAGCAAACGTTTTCGAATGCTAAAATTATTATTTTCTATTTTCTTTTGTGCTCTTTCTATAGATCTCGTTAACAAAGGATGTTGGATAATATCTCCTTCTTTATGTCCAAAACGATCCATTAATTTAGACAATCGTTCTGAATCTATAAATAAACGAATTAAATTATCTTCTAGGGATACATAAAATTGAGAACTACCTGGATCTCCTTGACGTCCAGAACGTCCTCTTAACTGATTGTCTACCCTTCTAGAATCGTGTCTCTCAGTTCCTAAAACTGCAAGTCCTCCATATTTAACTACTTCTTTGGATAGTTTGATATCCGTTCCTCTACCTGCCATATTTGTTGCTATAGTTACAGATCCAGGAAGTCCTGCTTTTGCTATAATTTCAGCTTCTTTATCATGTAATTTTGCATTTAAAACATTGTGTTCTATTTTTCTAAATTTTAAAGCTCTACTAAGAAATTCAGAAACCTCAACAGAGGTTGTTCCAACAAGAACAGGACGTTTTTCATATTTGGATAAATGAATGATTGTTTCTATAATAGCATTATATTTTTCACGTTTTGTTTTAAAAACAAGGTCTTGTAAATCTTTCCTTATCATAATTTTATGTGTAGGAATGACTACAACATCCAATTTGTAAATATGCCAAAATTCTCCGGATTCTGTTTCAGCTGTCCCTGTCATTCCAGATATTTTCTTATACATTCTAAAATAATTTTGCAAAGTAATAGTAGCTAAAGTTTGACTGGAAGATTCTATTTTTACATTCTCTTTTGCTTCAATAGCTTGATGAAGACCATCTGAATAACGTCTTCCTTCCATAATACGACCAGTTTGTTCATCCACTATTTTCACTTTTCCTCCTAACACCACATAATCTACATCTCTTTCAAATAAAGTATAAGCTTTAAGTAACTGGTTTACAGTATGTATACGTTTTGATTTTACCGAAAAGTTTTGTAATATTTTTTCTTTTTCTTTGATTTCTTTTTCTTTAGGAAAATTCTTTTTTTCTAATTCTGTAATTTCTACATTTATATCAGGCAATACAAAAAAACCTATATCTTTTACATTTTTGGATAAAAATTCAATTCCTTTATCCGTTAATTCTACAGTATTATTTTTCTCATCAATAACAAAATAAAGATCTTTATCCACTTTATACATCTCTCTTCCATTATCCTGTAAATAATAACTTTCCACCTTTTGTAAAAGAAAACGTATTTTATCCTCACTTAAAAATTTAATTAAGAATTTTTTCTTTGGTAACCCTCTATATGCTTGAAAAAGTTTAAACCCACCTAATTTTTTTTCTCCATACTTAATTAAATTTCTTGATTCATAAAAAAATTTTTTTACTTCTATATTTTGCCTATTGACAATATCTTCTATTTTATCTTTCAATAATTTAAATTCTTCTATATTCTCATTATGAGAATGTACTACTGGGCCTGAAATAACTAAAGGAGTTCGTGCTTCATCTATTAAAACGGAATCTATTTCATCTATAATAGCATAATTCAACTCTCTTTGAACCAATTCTTCTTTAGAACATACCATATTATCACGTAAGTAATCAAAACAAAATTCGTTATTCGTTCCATAAGTGATATCTGCTTGATAAGCTTTCTTACGCATAGAAATATTAGAAGATGGATAATTATCAATACAATCCACTCTTAATCCATGAAATTCCATTAAAGGAGCCATCCAATTTGTATCTCTTTTAGACAAATAATTATTTACGGTAACAATATGAACTCCTCTTCCAGAAAGAGCATTTAAATAAGCGGATAGAGTAGCTACAAAAGTTTTTCCTTCCCCAGTAGCCATTTCAGCTATTTTTCCTTGATGGAGTACTATTCCTCCCATCAATTGAACATCATAATGAACCATATCCCATATTATAGATTTCCCATAAAACTCCCATTCGTTTTTCCAAATAGCCTTATCTTTTTGCAAGTGAACGTAAGGTTTTGTTTTGGAAAATTCTTCATCGAGAGGAGTAGATTTTACTATAATTCGTTTTTTTTCTTTAAAACGTTTAGCTGTTTCTTTGACCACAGCAAAAGCTTTAGATAAAAGACTGACCAAAACTTTTTGTTCTGTATTATAACATTCTTGTTGGTTTTTTTCTCTATTTAAATGGACCTTTTCCAAGGTATCTATAGAACAAGACTTTTCTTTTATTTTATTTACAAAATACTCCTCTCTTTGATAAAATTTTTTTGTCGATTCCTTTATTATATCCTTAAATTCTTGAGTTTTATTTCTTAATTCATCATCTGATAAAAAAGATATTTTTTTTTCTTCTTCTTTTATATGAATTAAAAATTTTCTAACTTCTTGAAGGTCTCTTTCATTTTTATTTCCTAATAACTTTTTTAATATATCTATAAAAAAACCCATGAATTAAGTATCATAAATAACAGTTAAAGTTCATATTCATCCCTATTCCAATAAAAATCTTCATCATCACGTGGATAATCTTCCCATATATCTTCTATAGTTTCAAATACTTCTCCCTCCCCATTTTCTAACTGTTGAAGATTTTCCACAACTTCTAATGGAGCACCTGTTCGAATGGCAAAATCGATTAATTCCTCCTTTGTAGCAGGCCAAGGAGCATCTTCTAAATGAGAAGCTAATTCTAAAGTCCAATACATATTGTTTGTTGATTTACTGAATTAGATTTTATAGGAAAAATTATATTTTTTTATGTTGGATTGAAAACCATCAATGAACCAACCATAAAAAGATAAAATTAGTGAATTTAAATTACAAATAAAATAATTTTATTTCAATGATAAACATATATGAAAGAATTTCCTAGAATTGTTTTTATAGGTTCTACTTCTTTTTCTCTTTTTTCCTTAAAAGAACTATATATTCATAAATATAATATTGTAGGGATAATTACAAATCCTGATCCAGTTAGTAAAAAAAAAAAGAATATTATAAAAGAATACGCCTTAGAAAATAATATTCCTTTTTTACAACCCAAAAATCTTTTAGATTCTTCTTTTTTAGAAAATTTGAAAGTATGGAAAGCCGATATACAAATTGTCGTTTCATTTCGAATTTTACCTAAGGAGGTATGGAAGATGCCTAAAATAGGAACCATTAATTTACATGCATCACTACTACCCCAATATAGAGGAGCAGCTCCTATAAATTGGGTAATTATTAATGGAGAAAATCAAACTGGATTAACTACTTTCTTTGTCAACGATCAAGTAGATTGTGGAAAAATTCTTTTCCAAAAGAAAATAGAAATAAAAAAGGAAGAAACAGCTGGAGAACTTGAAAATAAATTAAAAAAGATTAGTGGATCTATGATCATAAAAACATTGGAAGGAATTTTTCAAAAAAGAATCAAACCTAAATCTCAAAAAACTATTATTCCGTTAAAATATGCTCCAAAAATATTTACGATAGATTGTAGAATTTTTTGGCAAGAACCTTCTATAAATGTTATTTATAATAAGATAAGAGGACTTAGCCCTTATCCTTCCGCATGGACACTTTTATTTTTTAAAGAAAATAAATTCGTTAGATTCAAAATTTTTATGGTAAAAACAATACATAAAAAACATTTTTTTCCAATTGGATTAGTAATTATTTCTTCCTTTGAAATGAAAATATCTGTAAAAGAAGGATTTATCTCTATTATTGAAGGACAAATAGAAGGGAAAAAAAAAATGAATATAAAGAATTTAATCAACGGAATAAAAATAAGAAAAAATCTTTTTGTTCGATAGATCGATAAAAGGTTCTTTTATTATTCATTCATTTTATTATATTTGCTATTGTTGATTGATGATAAAAATTAAATCAAATGAATAAAACAGAATTGGTAAATTCAATAGCTGAAAAAACAGGAATCACAAAGATAAAAGCAAAAAATGTTACAGATGCATTTATTGAAACAGTAATTGAAACTCTTAAAAAGGGAGATAAAATTACATTAGTTGGATTTGGAACCTTTTCTGTTGTAGAAAGAAATCCAAGAAATGGAATAAATCCTAGAACAGGAAAAAAAATTCATATACCAGGAAAAAAGGTAGCTAAATTTAAAATAGGTGCAGAATTAACAAATTTGTAACTTTATTCCATAAATAACACTTATGGAGATAATCGATATAATTTCCACTTGTTTTCTTTTTCGAATTCGTAAATCAATCGATCATGAAGTCGATGTGGCTGTCCTTGCCAAAATTCCATTTTATAAGGTTTTACAACATAACCACCCCAATAAAAAGGACGTTTGATCCTATGTTCCTTAAAAAAATTGCTCCATTTTTGATATTGACTTAACAAATAATCTTTAGATGGAATAATAGAACTTTGTTTTGAAGCCCAACATCCTACTTGATTTTCCTTAGGCCTTTTATAAAAATATTCATCCGATTTATTTATCGATAATTTTAGTGCTTTTCCTTTGATAATAATTTGCCTTTCTGTATTGGGCCAATAGAAAGAAATACATACTTTTGGTTTTTTATGAATGGATAGTCCTTTAAAACTACGATAATTTGTATAAAAAACAAAACCATCTTTAGAATACATTTTCAACAAAACAATTCTTGTTTCAGGAACTCCATCTTCTCCTATAGTTGAAATAGACATAGCATTAGTCTCTGTATTTGGAGGATGAACCTCTTTTTCTTCTTGAAACCAAGAATGAAATAATGTTAAAGGATCCAAGGGCACCTTAGATTCCATCAAGGATTTTTTTGTATAAATTTTTCTATAATTATATAGATCAAAAGTCATAATATTAAAATTATAAAAAATAGATTAACTTTAATTTTTTGAAACTTTTTTCTTTATATTCAATTGAATTAATCATGAAATTTATAAAGTATAAGGCGTGATAGCTCAGTTGGTTAGAGCGTTGGTTTCATAACCCAGAGGTCGGGGGTTCAAATCCCCCTCACGCTATTCTATTTATAAAAAAAAAAGTATAGCATGCATTTTTTTGTTTCTAGCTTTTCTCTTTTACAAAAATTATATGTTTTACATAAAATTATAGATCCTAAAAATAATTCAGAGTATTTTATTTTTGAACTTTTCGGAGAAAAGTTAATGATACTAATTTCAGATTCAGAGAATAACATGATTACCACAGAAATACAAGTAAGTGTAAAAAAAAATTCAAAAGAAAAAATAGCTATTCCTACTAAACTTATAATAGATCTTCTAAAAACATTTCCGAAAGAAGATATTATTCTCAAAAAAGAAAAAAAGATACTTTATATTTATTCTGAACAGGGGTATTATCCAATACCTACCATTTATGAGGATCAATTATCCAATAATAATGAACTTATAAAGTTTACGAATAATTTTTTGATAGTCAACACTCAAAAAATAACTTTATCCTCAAAAATACTTTTGAAAATTTTAAACAAAACTTTATTTGCAATTGGAAATGAATATTTCAACCCTATTATGAATGGAGTCTATTTTAATTTTTCTCCATATGGAGCTACTTTTGTAGCCACGGATACTTATAAATTGGTTAAGTATACCATAAATAACATTAAATTAAATCATTCTATTGAATTTACTATACCCAAAAAATCTTTGAAAATTCTTCAGAATATTTTAAAGGAAGAAAAAGAAACAAGTAGTGTAACCATTGAGTATAATAAAATTGATATCATTAAATTTTATTTTGAAAATAAAACTTTTCTATGTCGGTTAATCAATGAGAGATATCCAGATTATAATTCTGTAATTCCTAAAAATAAGGATATGTTATTGATAATAAATCGTCTTTCATTTTTAAATTCCGTTAAGAGAGTATCTATTTTCTCTAAAGAAAAAATAAGTTTTATTCGTTTTTGTTTGGATGATGAAAAATTAAAAATTTATGAGGAAAATCCCTTTAATTATTCAAAAATTAAGTGTAAATATATTATTGCTAATAATTTTCAATATAGATCTATAAAACTTGGATTCAATTCTAAATTTTTGATAGAAACATTATCCTCTTTTAATGATGATTTTGTTAGTTTTGAATTATATGATAAAGTAGGTATTTTTAGACCCTATTCTAATACAAAAAAAGAAGAATCCTTTCTTATATTGATTATGTCTGTTATAGTATAAAATAAAGCATGAAAATCTCATATAATTGGCTTAAGAAATATATTTCTATTATTGATATTAGTGAAAATAAAATATCGAATATATTAACCGATATAGGATTATCGGTAAAAAGTATAAAAAAAACCACTATAGAGAATGATAAGGATTCTATTATGGATATAGAAGTGACTCCTAATCGTTCCGATGCTATGAGTCATTATGGAATAGCTCGTGATTTATATGCTTGTCTAACATTTCGTGGATATAAAGTTACTTTATTAAAACCAATAATAAAGAATTATAAAAAAGACATTGATAAATATTGTTTTCAAATACTTATTGAAGAAAAAAATAAATGTAAAAGATATTCTGGAGTGGTCCTTTCTAAAATAAAAGTAGATTCCTCTCCTAATTGGTTAATTAATCGATTAAAATCGATTGGAATAAAATCCATCAATAATGTAATGGATATAAAAAATTTTGTAATGCATGAATTAGGTCAACCTATACAGGTTTTTGATATGGATCAAATAAAAGGAGATAAAATTATAATAAAGAACGTAAAAAATAAGGTTCATTTCAGATCTGAAGATCATATAAAAAGAGAACTCAACGAACAAGATTTGATTATATCGGATACAATAAAACCTTTATCTATAGCAGGAATTATAAGTAGTCATCATTCAAACATTAATACAAAAACCAAAAATATTTTCTTAGGAAGCGCCTATTTTAATCCTATAGAAATCCGTTCTATTGGAATAAGACATCTTATAAAAACAGAAGATAGACTTCTGTTTGAAAAAGGAGTGGATCCTAATCAAACTGTGTATGTTTTACAAAGAGCCGCTACACTTATCAAAAAAATTACAAAATGTCAGATAAGCTCAGACATAGTAGATGTTTATCCTCATCCCATATCTCCTTTCAAAATAAAACTTCATTATAAAAAAATTATAGATATCATAGGAAAAAGAATTTCTAAAAATACAATAAAAAAAATTTTATCCTTGCTTGAAATTGTAATTCATTCCGAAAATGAAAAATTATTATTAGTTTTTGTTCCTCCTTATCGAATAGATGTTCAAAGAGAAATAGACTTAATAGAAGAAATATTACGTATTTACGGAATGAATAGAATCAAAGAATCTAACCAAATCCAAATATCCTCAGTTCCTACTAATAATTGTAAGCCAACAGAAGATCAAATACAAAAAATCATTTTTAATCAACTGGTCAATTATGGATTTCAAGAAATTATAAATCCTCCTATGATAAATAAAAAATCAGACTATTTTTTATTAAATTCCTTTTCTCATTCCCATAGAAAAATAAAATCAATTAATATCATAAATCCTACGAATAAATATTATAATTCAATGCGTCCCAGTCTATTATTTGGCATGATAGATAGCATAAAATATAATTACAATAGAGGAAATAATCTAATAAAATTTTTTGAATTTGGAAAAATATATTACAGGAAGAATAATCAATTTTTAGAGAAAACTTGTCTTAGTATAGCTGTATTATCAGAAAATCTTTTCTTTTTTTTCTTAAAAGGAATTATAGAGCAAATTTTTCAAAGAATAGGAATTACTCATTATACTCAAAAACACTCCAACAGTTCTCTTTTAAAGAATAGTATATCCATTCAATATAAAAATAAAAACTTTGTTGAATTAGGAAAAGTAGAAGAAAGTATAAGTAAAAAAAAAGAAATATTCTATGCAGAAATTGATTGGGAATATTTAATTTCTATAGTTCAAGAAAAAAAAATAATTTTTGTTCCATATTCTAAATATCCTACATCAAGAAGAGATTTATCCTTATTAATTGATCAAATAATTCCTTTTGAAAAAATTTATCAATCCATAAAAAAAATGGAAAAAAATTTGATCAAAAAAATCAAGTTAATTAAAGAAATTAAGATATATGATTTCTATAAGGGAGAGAATTTACCAATATCTAAAAAATCCTATACAATAAGTGTTTTTTTTGAAAGTCATAAGGAAACATTAACCGATGTTATTATTAATGAGATAATGAAAAAAATAGAAAAAATTATAAAAAATAAATTAGGAGCAAAAATTAGAGGAGTAGATCTATAATAATTTTTTCAAAACTTTTCTAATTCCGGTTTCACGTTCTATAATTTTTGAAATATCTTTTATATGAACTCTTTTCTGTAGCATGGAATCTCTATATCTCATAGTAACTGTATTGTTGTTTATAGTTTCATAATCAATTGTAAAACAAAGAGGAGTTCCAATAGCATCTTGTCTTCTATAAAGTTTTCCAATGGACTCTTTTTGATCGTAAATTAACCGATAATCTATTTTAAGATCATTGAATATTTTTTTTGCTATTTTTGGTAATCCATCTTTTGAAACTAATGGAAATATAGCTGCTTTTATAGGAGACAAATAAGGTGGAATTTTTAGTACGATACGTTGATTTCCATTTTTCAATTTTTCCTTTTTAAGAGAAGAAGAAAAAATGGCCAAAAAAAGACGATCTAACCCCAATGAAGTTTCTATAACATAGGGAATATAATTCCCTAATTCCTTTCCAAAAACTCTTAATTTCTTTTTGGAAAAGAATTCATGTCTTTTTAAATCAAAATCTCTGCGAGAATGGATTCCTTCTATTTCTCTAAATCCAAAAGGAAAATTAAATTCTATATCCGATCCAGCACTAGCATAATGAGCCAGTTGATCATGATCACGTATTTGATATTTTTTATTTCCTAAATTTAATTCTAAATGCCATTTAAACCGAATATTTTTCCAATATTCATACCATTTTATTTCTTCTTCTGGTAGAATAAAGAATTGCATTTCCATTTGTTCAAATTCACGCATTCGAAAAATAAATTGTCTGGAAATAATTTCATTCCGAAATGATTTTCCTATTTGAGCAATACCAAATGGTATTTTCATTCTACTAGAACTTTTAACATGAGAAAAATTAGAAAATGTACCCTGAGCAGTTTCTGGACGAAGAAAAAAATCCCCTTTTCCATTTTCAATAATAATCTTAAACATAGTATTAAATAAACGAATATCGGTCCAATTATGAGATCCACTTATAGGATCAGGAATATTCAATTCATCAATCAAAATACGGATATCTAATAGATCCTTTTTTTTTAAGGATTTATACATACGTAATAATATTTGTTCTCTATTAGGAATACTACTTTTTTTTTTATGCATAAAATCTATATATTCTCTAATTAATACCTCAGGACGATATCTTTTTTTTGAATCTTTATTATCGATGAAGAAATCATTGAATTTTTCAATATGTCCAGAAGCTTTCCAAATATTAGAGTGCATGAGTATAGAAGTATCTAATCCAACTATATTTTCATGAAGTTGAGTCATTGATTTCCACCAATATTCTTTAATGTTATTTTTTAATTCTATTCCATACTGACCATAATCATATATAGCATGAACCCCCCCATAAATTTCACTGGATGGAAAAACGAAGCCATAATTTTTGGCATGAGAAATTAAAAAATGAAAAAAATGATTGTTTTTTTTCATGCATAAAAAAAATGAAAAATACTAAATTAAATTATTAACAACAATATAAATATCTTTCTAAATCTAAAGCAGCCATACATCCAGTTCCAGCAGAAGTAATAGCTTGACGATATATAGGATCTTGAACATCTCCTGCTGCAAAAACTCCTGGTTTATTCGTACAAGTACTTCCTTTTTTTACAATAATATATCCTTTTTCATCCATATCCAGTTTATTTTTAAATAATTCCGTATTAGGAGAATGACCTATGGCAATAAATAATCCACTAATAAAAAGTATTTGACTAGTTCTAGTTTTTTCGTTGAATATTCTGATTCCTTCTAAAAAATTATCTCCAATAATTTCTGTAATTTTAGAACAAAAAAATATGTTGACATTCTTTTTTTTTAAAATACGATGTTGCAAAATTTTAGAAGCTCTTAAATAATTTTTTCTAACTACTAAATAAACATTTTTACAAATTTTTGATAAATAGCTAGCTTCTTCTAAAGCGGTATCTCCTCCTCCTATGACTGCTACATCTTTTCCTTTATGAAAAAATCCATCACAAGTAGCACAAAAAGAAACTCCCAATCCCATCAATTTTTTTTCCTTATCTATTCCTAAAAATTTAGGACTAGAACCTGTAGCTATGATTATTCCTTTACTTTCTACTATATTTTCTTCATCCTCTATTTTAATACAATGTATTCCTCCTTTTTGACTGGAAAAATGTACTTCTGTAATAGTTTTATGAATAATTATAGTATTAAAACGTTTGGCTTGTTTCTTACAATTTTCCATGAGGGATTTCCCACTAATTCCCTTTGGAAACCCAGGATAGTTATCCACGTTTATGGTAGATGTTAATTGTCCACCAGGTTGAAATCCAACAAAAAGCATAGTATTTAGATCTGCACGAGAAGCATATATAGCTGCGGAATATCCAGCAGGTCCAGATCCAATAATGACACAATCTACTATTTTTTTTCTTGACATAAAATAAAGAATACTTTTTTTTTAATTAAGAAAATTTTTTGAATTTTTTTTTCGAAAAAATTATAGAATAATTTTATTTTTAAATTCAAAAATGTTGAATATTCATATGTCTTTTTTTGATTTTTTCATCAATCATTTACATTTAAAAAAAATAAAAAATAAAATCTATATATATTGCGTGATTCGAAAAAAAAATTATTCCTTTACTAAAGAAGAAGTGATCCGTCAATATATAATTTTTTTACTGAAAAAAGTAAAAAATTACAAAAATTCCAACATATTGGTAGAATATCCTTTTAAAATAAATAAATTAAATAAAAGATTAGATATTTTGGTTCATTTAAAGGAAAAACCATACATAATCATTGAATGTAAAGCTCCAAATGTTTTATTGACACAGAAAACTTTTGATCAAATTTCTAGATACAACAAAAAAATAAAGGCTCCATATTTAATGATCAGTAATGGAATAAAAAATTTTATTTTCCAAACGGATAAAAATAACAAAAGGTTTGACTTTTTAAATTATATTCCATAACGAGAATCCATATAATGAATAAGATCTACAAGTTTAGTGGAATAACCCACTTCATTATCATACCATGAGACAATCTTGATAAAAGTAGAACTTAACATAAGGCTTGAGCTAGCATCAAAAATGGAGATTCTTTCATCTCCTATAAAATCAGTAGAAACAACAGATTCTTCTGTATATCCTAATATTCCTTTTAGTTTTGTCTCCGACGAATTTTTCATACAATGTTTAACATTTTTATAAGTAGTACGGTTTTTCAAACGAACAGTTAAATCTAATACAGAAACATCTGAAATAGGGACTCGAAAAGCCATACCGGTCAATCTTCCATCTAAACTAGGAATTATTTTTCCTACAGAATTAGCAGCTCCAGTATATGCAGGAATAATATTAGTTAATGAAGATCTACCCGATCTCCAATCTCTTGTAGACGCAGAATCCACCACCTTTTGAGTTGCAGTAGAAGCATGTATAGTTGTCATCAACCCTTCCAAAACTCCAAAATTATCATTTAATACTTTAACAATTGGAGCTAAACAATTAGTTGTACAAGAAGCGTTAGATACAATGAATTGATCATATTGTAGAGTTTCATGATTAACTCCCATAACATACATAGGAATATCATCTTTTGGAGGAGCAGATAATATTACTTTTTTAGCTCCTGATTGTAAATGAATACTAGCTAAATCTTTTGTTAAGAACAGACCAGTAGATTCCACAACATATTTTACATTTAAGTCACCCCATTTTAAATTTTTAGGATCCTTTTCATGAGTAACTTTTATCCGTTTTCCGTTTAAAATTAAAATATTATCATTTTCTATACGAATATCTCCTTTAAAAGTACCGTGAACGGAATCATATTTTAATATATAAGCTAAATACTCTATGGGGACCAAATCATTAACGGATACTACTTCAATATCTTTTCTATTTAAAGAAGACATTAAAACAAATTTACCTATTCTTCCAACACCATTGATTCCTATTTTAATTATGGCCATGATTAATAATTTTTCAGTTTTTTTTACAAAATTAATTTTTTATCTTTAAAAAATTCATAAAAATAGATGAGGGAATTTCCACTTTTCCTATTTTACGCATTTTTTTCTTTCCTTTTTTTTGTTTTTCCAAAAGTTTTCTTTTTCTGGAAATATCTCCTCCATAACATTTATCCGTTACATTTTTTCTTAAAGCTTTAATAGTCTCTCTAGCAATAATCCTTCCAGAAATAGAAACTTGAATGGCAATGCAAAATTGATGTTTCGGAATTAAAAAAGACAATTCTTTACATATTTTTTTCCCTATAAAAAATGCTTTCTTTTTATGAACTAAAAGGGACAAAGGTTCTACTTTCTGATGATTAATCAATACAGTAATTTTTTTTAAATCAGAATTTCTATAACCTAAAAAATGGTAATCAAAAGAAGCATAACCTTTAGAAATTGTTTTTAATTTATCATAAAAATCGAATATTATTTCAGACAAAGGAATTTCAAATATAACTTTAATTCTACCAGATATTAAGTAATGTGGATGACCCACCATGATCCCCCGTTTTTCTATACATAGAGATATCATACTTCCAATGAATTTTTCTTTAGTAAGAATATTAACTAAAACATAAGGTTCCTCTATTCTGTGCAATTTTTCCGTATCTGGAAAATCTGAAGGATTATTTACCATTATCACCTGATTGATTTTCCTTTTCATAAAAACTCTATAAGAAACATTAGGAATGGTAATAATAACGGAAATACCATATTCACGTTCAAGACGATCTTTAATTATTTCCATATGAAGTCCTCCTAAAAATCCACAATGAAATCCAAACCCTAAAGCAGGTGAAGAGGAAGGACTAAAAGTAAGAGCGGCATCATTTAATTGTAATTTTTCCATAGAACAACGAAATTCCTCATATTTATCAGAATCTACAGGATAAATACTCGCAAACACCATAGGTTTAACTTTTTCAAATACACTTATAGTTTTTAAAGCTGGATTTTTAGCATCAGTAATAGTATCTCCTACTTTTACTTCATGAGTATTCTTAATTCCAGAAACGACATATCCTACATCTCCTGTTTCAATTTTATTTTTAGAAATACGTTTTAATTTAAGAATTCCTATTTCATAAGCACAGTAAATTTTTCCTGTAGACATGAAACGCAATTTTTGACCTTTTCGTATACAACCATTTTTCACTCTTAAATAAGCAATAATTCCAGAAAATGGATCATAAAAAGTATCAAAAACCATTGCTTGTAGAGAAGTATTATTATTTCCATTTGGAGGAGGAATACGTGAAACAATTTCATCTAGAACATCCTTAATTCCTAATCCATTTTTAGCGCTAATAGAAATAATATCTTTCGATTTACATTTTACTAATTCCATAATTTCTTCTATGACATCTTCATATCCATAATTCAATAAATCAATTTTATTTAATATCGGTATAATTACAAGATTTTTTTTTAATGCTAAATAAAGATTAGAAATAGTTTGTGCTTGTATACTTTTAGTACAATCTACCACTAATAAAGCTCCTTCACAAGCATCAATAGAACGTGATACTTCATAAGAAAAATCTACATGTCCAGGTGTATCTATGAGATTCAATTTGTATACTTGATTATTATATGAATATTCCATTTGAACTGCATGACTTTTAATGGTGATTCCACGTTCTCGTTCCAAATCCATATCATCTAGTAATTGAGGTTTATATCCTTTTGGAACTGTTTTTGTGAATTCCAATAAACGATCTGCTAAAGTACTTTTTCCATGATCTATATGTGCTATTATACAAAAATTACGAATATAATGAATCATCTTATTTTAATTTTAATTCAATGACCTTGAAGGGATTCGAACCCATTCCATAGGAACCGGAATCCTATATTCTATCCAATTAAACTACAAGGTCTAAATATTTTTATTATTGAATAAATTCATTGTCTTTTGTAATCCATTTAAAATAAACGAAAATATTATGTGAATACTTATTTCCAGTTTATCGAATATATTTTTCAATTCTTCCTCACTCCAAATTCCTAATACATAATCTATTTTTTCTTTCATCCAACGATCATTTTTAATTCCAAAACGAATACGTGCATAATGAGATGTCCTTAATTCTTTTTCAATACTTTTTAATCCATTATGCCCTCCATCTCCTCCCTTTCCTCTCAAACGAATATTCCCAAAATTAAGATAAATATCATCAGATATTATAAGAATATTTTTTAAGGGAATTTTTTCTTTATTCATCCAATATTTAACAGATAGACCACTGTCATTAACATAAGTAGAAGGTTTTAAAAGTAAAATTTTTTTTTTATAAGTAAATTCGGAAACATAACCAAATTTCTTTCTTGAAAAAGAAAGTAAGTATTTTTCTGCTATTCGATTTATAATTAAAAAACCTAAATTATGTCTTGTATTTCGATATAAGGATCCTGGATTTCCTAATCCAGTTATTAAAAATTTTTCCATTTTTTTTATTTATGGTATTATGGATGAAGGACTTCATTTACTTTCAATCCTATATCGGAAAGAGTAGGTACTATATGTATTCCTAAATCTTGAAGAATACTCATTTTTACTTTTGCAGTTTCTTCTAATTTTCCTATAATGGCCCCAGCATGTCCCATTGTACGTCCTTTAGGTGCAGTTTGACCAGCTATAAAACCTATTATTGGTTTTTTATTGTCTAATTTATTTATCCATTTTGCCGCATCTATTTCTAATTTTCCACCTATTTCTCCAATCAGAACAATACATCCTGTTTCCGAATCTTTTAAAAACAACTCTACAATTTCTTGTATATTCATTCCAATAATAGGATCCCCTCCTATACCAATGGCAGTAGAAATTCCATGTCCACATTTAACTATTTGATCCGCTGCTTCATAAGTAAGAGTTCCAGATCTAGAAATAATTCCTATTTTTCCTTTTTTATTGAAAATAAGGTTAGGCATAATTCCAACTTTTGATTTCTGAGATGAAATAATTCCAGGACAATTTGGCCCAATTAATCTTGATTTTTTTCCTTTTAACAAATATTTTACTCGAATCATATCTGATACGGGAATACCTTCAGTGATGCATACAATAACTCTAATATTCATACTGATTGCTTCCATAATAGCATCCGAAGCAAATGAAGCAGGAACAAAAATAACACTAACATCTCCTCCTGTATTATTAACAGCTTCATACATAGTATTAAAAATGGGGATACCTAAATAAAATTTCCCTCCCTTTCCTGGAGTAACTCCTCCAACTATGGAGGTTCCATAATTCATCATTGCCTTAGTATGGAATTGACCTTCTTTACCCGTTAATCCTTGTACAATAACTCGACTATTCTTATCTATTAAAATACTCATAATTCTTGTTTTATGAAATAAAATACATATTTGAATCATTCATATCCACCTTTCCACCTTATTCTGATGCCATTCATTCATCAAGTTTCATTTTTAACTATTTTAGCCATTACTTCTGCTTCAACCACAATTTGATTATTTACATAGCCTTTTCCTCTCATATGAACAATTCCTCTTTTTATAGGGTTTAACAATTTAACTTGAAAAACTAGTAAATCTCCAGGAACTACTTTATGTTTAAACTTTACTTTGTCTATTTTCAAAAAATATGGAGAATAAAATTCTGGATTTTTCACCTTATTTAATACTAGTACACCACCTACTTGTGCTATAGCTTCTATTTGTAGAACTCCAGGCATTATTGGTTCTTTAGGAAAATGTCCTATAAAAAAAGGTTCATTAATGGTAACATTTTTTACTCCTGTTATACAATTTTCTGTTAATTCTATAATTTTATCCACTAAAAGAAATGGAGGTTTATGAGGTAAAATTTTCATAATAGTTTGGATATCGAAAAGAGGTTTTTTTGTTAAATCAAACTCAGGAATATTTTTTTTTGTAAATCTTTGAATATTTTTTACCAATTTTTTCGAAAATTGTGTATTCATATGAGGATATGGTTTGTAAGCGATTATCTTCCCTTTCAATTTAACCCCTATCAAAGTTAAATACCCCATAAAATCTAAAAGATAATGTCTAGCCACTTCGTTGGAAGGAGAATGTCGTATAGACAATAAATTATCCAGTATTGATTTTTCTTTACGGTAAAAGAAATTATCATCGGAATATTTTTCTTCTTTTTCGTAAATCAAACAGAAATCTCTTGAATTTGCTATTCTTTGTTTAAATTGATCTAAATGTTTGAGTACAGCATTTTGTGTATTAATTAATTCTGAATCAAAATCCACCATGATTATTATTTCAAATTTTTTAGCAGGAATGGCTATAATTTCTCCTCCTGTTTTTGGATCTTCATAAGATATAATTTCTTTTATTGAATAATATTCTCTTCTTGCTTCTTGTTCTATAATTCCAGCTTTTTCAATAGCTTCTACAAAATATTTAGAAGATCCATCCATTATAGGAAATTCAATACTATCTAATTCTATAATGACGTTATCTAAATCCATTCCTGTCAAAGCAGCAAGTACATGTTCACTGGTACGAATTTCAAAACCATTTTTTTCTAAAATAAGACCTTTTTCTGTTGTTTCATTCAATAAGGAAAGATGTGCTTTGATACAAGGATTTCCTCTTATATCCGTTCTAACCAAAATAAATCCTGTATGTTCTGGAGCTGGTTTAAAAGTAATAGTTACGTTCTTTTCGGTATACAAACCCACTCCTTTCAAAGAGATTTTTTTTCCAATAGTTTTTTGCTTATCAAACATAAATTAAAAAAAAATTGATATATTTTTCATTCCTTTTATTCGATTTATAATTATTCTCAAAAATTTTATAATTAATATAGTAAAAAGCTTTATGTTGTAATTTAAAATAGAAAAAGGAATAATTGATCATGAGTCTTTGGAAGCGTTTTACTTTTTTCTTAACAGGTTTTATTATTGGGCTTATGATTCTGTACTATTCCTCCATTTTTTCCCATGAAAAGATATTGAATAATATAAAAAAAAAAAAAATAATATTTAATAAAGAAAACATACAAAAATGTAAAAAAAAATCCATATTTAGGAATCCTATTTTTATAAAATCAAAACTTTTAAAAGAAGGAAAAATTATTCTAATAAAAAAAATATTGAAGGACAAACCTTTTCCTATAATTTATCATATAGAAATTCGAGAGAAAAATAAGAAAAAAATATTTATAATAGAGGAAAAATTAAAAATAATTCTTATAAAAAAATTCTATGAAAAGAACTTATCAACCTTCTAATAGAAAAAAAGTCAACGTTCATGGTTTCATGAAACGTATGAATACAAAAAACGGACGAAAAATTATATCCAGAAGAAGAAAAAAAGGAAGAATAAAATTAACAGTTTCTAACTTTAAAAAGTGAAATCATCCAAATCTCCAATTTCTGGAAATCTTTTAGTAGTAAATATTTTCCCATGTGTCTCTTCGTATGCAAAAAAATTAGATAAATCTCCTATATCAACAATTTTTGAAATCAAATCAACATTTCTTTTTATAGGATCAAATCTTTCGATATTTCTTATTCCTATATCCACTAAAAATTTGTATTTTCCTTTTTTTATTTGAACTTTTCTATAAATTTTGTCTAATAGATTTTTTTTATTTTCAGGAATAGAAAAATAAGAATTATATTCTTTTTCAAGGCTTTTTTCTATAGTAGAAAGGAAATACAATCCTAGAAGAATAGAAAAGACATTATATTTTCTAATCATTTCTTTTTTAGGATCTTTAGGATAGTTTCCCGCTTCAAAAAGAATACAAGGATAACCTTTTTTTTGTAAATTATCTCCAGTAGCCATAGGATACAATTTATCAGAATACCTTCCTATTGAACCTATATTCGGAAGAATGTTTTTCATTTTTTTTTCAATAAAAGATATCAATCCCATGGATTTTTTTCTTTCTTTGGTAATTTTTTTATCTTCTTCTGTTGAAGGAGATAAAAACGATAAAATAGCTGGATTGAAAAATTTATCTCCAATATTATAAACACTACTTTGATCATGTAAATTAAATAGAACATGAGGGTTACTGTATTGTATCTCATGATACAATATTTTAATTTCTGGAGATTGCAAACGAATAGAATCTCTATTCAGATCTATATTGACAGCATTTCTTCTTTTAAATTTCTCAGATCCATCAGGATTTAACATAGGAATAAATAAAATAGTTAAATTATCTTTTAAAAGTTTAACTAAATTATGGTTTTCTTCTTTTGAAAAAAAATGAAGAATATCAAACATAGCTTTTGTTCCTGTAGTTTCATTTCCGTGCATTTGAGACCATATAAAAACTTTAAAATCTCCTGTTCCCCATTGAATTTTAAAAATTTTTCTTTCTTCTATAGACAATCCTACAGGTATAATAGAGCATATATTTTCATATTTTTTTATCATTTTTAATAGTTTCGAATATCTAAAAATTTTAGAAGATGTAATGCTATTATCCTTAATCAGAAAATTATAAGATTTAAACAAAGAATCTATATCGAAATACAACATAATTAATGATTTTCTTATTGTTTCATTCCTTCAGAATAAAACAATATTTTTAATAAAATTGTTTTATCTTTCATTTTTTTTATCACAAAAATACAAGTAAAAAAAAGATGACTAAAAACATTAACCTAAAAAATAATTTTTTGTCTGAACGAATTTTTATTTCCTATGAAAAATTATTTTAAAATAAATTATATAGAAGCGTTTCTATTAATTTTTGCATTTACTTTTTTAAACTTTTTTAATCTACTTTTTAGAAAGTTATTGATTTACATTAAATTACCAGAAAGTATGATATTCTCTATATCATATACAATTCCATTTATTTTTTTATTTGTATTCATTTCTCATCAAGCGCAAAGAAAAAATCTTGTCATAGACTTGTCATTTAAAGTTTCTTCATGGTATATTTATATTGTCCATTTTTGGATGATGTTATGCATGATTATGTTGAATGACTACATATCTTCGTTTATTCCAAAAGAAGGCCCATTATTAGGAAATATGTATAAGGAAATTGAGGCTTTTTTAAAAGAAGAAGCAAAAAATCCAATTCCATTTTTTTCTACAACTATATTATTGGCTCCTATATGTGAGGAAGTTCTTTTTAGAGGCATTATTTTAAATGGAATGCTGAGAAATAAAATACATCCAATTAAAGCAATTTTATTTTCTTCTTTTTTATTTGGATTAACTCATATGAATCCTTGGCAATTTGTGGGAGGTTTTTTTATTGGAAGTTTCATAGGTTTTATTTACTTTACTACAAATTCCATAATGGACTGCATTTTATTGCATATATTTAATAATTCTTTTGCTCTACTTACTATGTTTCTATTCATGAAAAATGAAGACTTTTTTTCGACCCAAAAAAATTTTAATTTTTTGTTAATTTTGATGATTGGTTTAACCCTAGTGATTGGTTGTATTTTTCTTTTTAAAAAAAGAAAAGTATTAGATTAAATCATTAATATTATTAATAATGGAAAAATCTTCATTAACCATTTTGGGTTGTCATTCTTCAATTCCAACGAAAAAGTTTTATCCAACCGCTCAAATATTAGAAATGAAAGGAAATTTTTTTCTGATTGATTGTGGCGAAGGGACACAAGTTCAATTAAGAAAAGCAAAAATAAAATTTAATAAAATAGTACATATATTCATATCTCATTTACATGGAGATCATTTTTTCGGATTAATTGGATTATTATCTACTTTTCATCTATTAGGAAGAGAACAATCAGTAAGTATTTATGCTCCAAAAGGATTAAAAGAAATTATTGAAGTTCATTTTAAATGGTCCTACACAAGACTAAAATACTGTATCGATCATATAGAATTATCGTCTAAAAAATTGGAAAAAATAATGGAAAATGAAACAATAGAAGTTTACACAATTCCATTAAAACATAGAATTTACGCTAATGGATTTCTTTTTAAGGAAAAACCAGGTGATAGAAAATTAAATATGGAAGAAATTAAAAAAATTCCTGATATCAAAATCGTAGATTATAAGAATTTAAAAATTGGAAAAGATTTCAGAACTAACGAAGGAAGAATCATTCCAAATCATCGACTAACATTTGATCCTCCTAAAATATTATCTTATGCTTTTTGTTCAGATACCTCTTATTATTTTCCTATTATTGAACATATAAAATATGCAGATTTATTGTATCATGAATCTACATTCCTAAAAACAGAAGAAAGAAGAGCTATTCATACAGGACATTCCACAGCAAATCAGGCTGCTTGTATAGCAAAAATGGCTAAGGTAAAAAAACTCCTATTAGGACACTATTCCAATAGATTTCCAAATATTAAAGACTTTGAAAAAGAAGCAAAAGAAATTTTTTACAATGTAGAAGCATCGGAACCTTTAAAAAAATACTATTTAGATAAAGGATAAGTTATCCTATTTTTTTTTAATTATCTACATGAAAATATAACTTCGGAATTTTTTTTACACGATATCTAAGTTTTTTAGAAAGATACTTTCTGTATAATCTAGATTTAGAACGAATTTTTTTTAAAATACTTTTATCTAAAAAAGGATAAATGGCTATATAACTTTTGATTAAACTCCTATCAGGAGTCATAGAAACTTTAATTAAAGTAATTAAAAATTTTCCATGATCATTATTAAATTCTTCTTTATGAAGAAGATATGCTATTTCCATGTAAAATATATTCGATATTTTTTTATTTTTAATATGATCCATTACAAAGTTTTTTTTGAATCAAAAAAATATTGTTGTAAAATTGCATTTATCTTGTTCGATAGGTCCCATAGCTCAGTTGGTTAGAGCATCTGACTCATAATCAGGGGGTCGCTGGTTCAAGTCCAGCTGGGACCATATTATGACCGGGGAGGGATTCGAACCCACAACTTACAGTTTAGGAAACTGTTGCTCTATCCTATTGAACTACCCAGTCTTAATTGAATTTATTTGAGATAACAAAAACAATTGACTTATTTCTTCTTCCCTTTTTGAAAAGAACCAAACCATTCTTTACAGCATATAAAGTATGATCTTTTCCTATTCCCACATTTCTTCCAGGATAATATTTTGTCCCACGTTGACGAACAATGATATTTCCAGATTTCACAAATTGATTGCCATATATTTTTATTCCTAATCTTCTCCCCACTGAATCCCGTCCATTTCTAGAACTTCCTGAACCTTTCTTATGAGCCATAGTTTACTTATTTTTTTTTATTTTCCAAAAACGCAATTATTTTTATTTTCGTTAATAGAGGTCTAAATCCATTTTTAACTTTATATCCTTTTCTTCTTTTTTTTTTGAAAATAATTATCTTATCTCCTTTTAAATGATGTATAATTTCTGCTTTTACATTTATATCTTCTAAAAAAGGAGTTCCTATCTTTGTCAATCCATTTTTATAAAAGAAAAAAACTTGATTGAACCATATATTTTCTCCTTTATCCATAGAATAAATATGAGGAACATAAATGTATTTATTTTCAATAAGTTTAAATTGATGCCCAAGAATATTGACAATAGCGTATGTCATAAAATTTTAATTCTTTGATAATAATCTTCTTGCTTTTAAAAGACCATCAAACAAATAATCTATTTCTTTAACAGTATTGTATATAGAAAAACTAGCCCTAATCATTCCTGTAACATTAAAAAAATCCATCAAAGGCTGAGCGCAAAGATGACCAGTACGAACAGCTATTCCCAAACGATCCAAAATATTTCCAACATCAAAACAATGCAATTTACTTAAATTAAAGGATATAATACTAGATCTTTTTTTAGTATCCATTCCTATTCCTCCATACAATTGGATCCCATCTATAGTTCTCAAACGTTGAATAGCATAATTTAAAAGTTTTTCTTTATACAATTGTATATTTTCTACTCCTATTTTTTCTACAAAATCTATAGCAGCACCCCATACAATAATTCCTTCTATATTTGGAGTTCCGGCTTCAAACTTGAATGGCAACTCTGAATAAGTTGTTTTTTTAAAACTTACTTTATTGATCATTTCTCCACCAGTTTGATAAGGAGAAAGACTATCTAATAGTTCTTTCTTTCCATACAATACTCCAATTCCAGTAGGTCCATACATTTTATGTGCTGAAAAAACATAAAAATCTGCGTTTAAATCTTGCACATCTAAATTTAAATTAGATGGAACTTGAGCTCCATCAATTAAAACTAAAGCCCCATAATTATGAGATTTATCCACAATATTTTTTACAGGATTCACTATTCCTAAGACATTGGATAAATGACTAATGGCTACAATTTTTGTCCTTTCTGAAATTAAAGAATCAAAATGTTCCAATTGTAAAAAACCATCCTTATTAATGGGAATTATTTTTAATAAAGCTTCTTTTTTTGCACAAAGTATTTGCCATGGAACAATATTGGAATGATGTTCAAGATAAGAAATAATTATCTCATCTCCTTTTTTTATCAAAAAATTAATACTAGATGCCACTAAATTAATAGATTCTGTAGTTCCTTTCGTAAAAATGATTTCTGAAGAATGTTTCGCATGAATAAATTTCTGAATTTTATTTCTGACATTTTCTACATAAGAGGTGCATTCTTGACTAAGAAAATGCATCCCTCTATGAACATTAGAATTCATTGTAGAATAATAATTCTCAGAAGCTTTAATGACTTGTAATGGCTTTTGAGTAGTAGCAGCATTATCTATATAAACTAAGGGATTGGAATAAATTTTTTTTTTTAAAATTGGAAATTGATTTCTAATTTTTTTAATTTCTTCTTTTGAAAACATACACTATAAATATAATCCTAATTTTTTTTTTATTTGATTATGAACCAAATTTTTCAACTTAAAAATATTAATAGGTTTTAATACTTCCTCTAAAAAAGAAAGCAATAATAAAACTCTACTTTCTTTTTCAGATATTCCTCTTGATTGAAGATAAAATAAATCAGATTCATGAAAACTTCCAATAGTACAACCATGTGAACATTTTACCTCATCAGAAAAAATTTCTAATTGAGGTTTTGCATAAATGCAAGATTTGTCAGAAAGAAGAATATTATTATTTTTCTGAAAGGCATTAATTCCTTTTGTCCCCTTTTTTACAAGTACTTTTCCATTAAAAATACTTTTAGAACTACCCCATAAAATATTTTTATATAACTGAAAACTATGAGAATTTGAATATAAATGATCTATTAATGTATGATTATCTACCAATTGTTTTCCTGATAAAAGAGAAATTCCGTATAAAGAAGAAGAAGTTTTTTCTCCACGAGAATAAAAATTCAAGTTATTCCTAATAAATTTTCCTTTAAAAGAAAAAGTATAAACGGAACATTTACTATGTAAATCTTGTTTTAAAAAAGTATTATCTATCATAGATAATTCTTGATCTTGAATTTTATAATATTCTATTTTACTATTGGACAAAGCATAGATTTCGCTAACAACATTGTTCAATAATAATTGTTCTTCTAATAAAGATTTATGATGTTCAATAATTTTAACCCTGGAAGATTCGCCTACTATAATTAAATTTCTTGTATTTAACATTATTTTTGGTTCTATTCCTGTATAAATGTGCAATATTTCTATAGGTTTTTTTAAAAACACATTATTAGGTATATAAATATAGACTCCATCATTAGAAAAAACAGTATTTAAAGTATTAAAGGGCTCATATCGATATGATAGTTTTCCATAAAAATTTTTAATTTTTTCTTCTTTTTGTGAAGCAATATTGGATAATACAATATTATTAGATGTATGAGAAAGGAAAGCATTATACTTTCCATCAACAAAAATAATAAGAAAAGAATCCTCTTTCTTTAAATAAACTAATTCTTGTATTTTTTTTATATTCTTATATTCTAAATCATTTTTTTTTTGTAAATAAATATTATAATCTTGATTAATAATTGATTGAATATCAGTATTTTTCCATTCTTCATCCTTTATGGATGGAAAGCCATTTCTTTTAAAAATATCAATAGATTTATTTCGTAACTCAGATATATAGGAATATTTTTCATTATAATTTATTTTTGAAAAGCAATAAATGACTCTATCTTTTAACAACATAGAATATAATAATTAATTAGACAAATAATTTTTTGGATTTTTTTTTATCCAATTATATCCTTCTTTTTCTAATTTATCAGCTAATTTTTTATTTCCTGATTTAACAATTTTTCCATCATACAAAATGTGTATGATATAATCTGAAAATAAATAATCCAATAATCTCTTATAATGGGTAATAATCAAAATAGAATTTTTATCCTGTTTTAAGGCATTAATTCCTTTCGATACAATACGTAATGAATCTATATCCAATCCTGAGTCTATTTCATCTAAAATAGACAATAAGGGATCCAACATCGACATTTGAAATATTTCATTTTTCTTTTTCTCTCCTCCTGAAAAACCTTCATTTAAAGAACGATAAAAAAAATCTTTTTCTATATTTAGAAGGACAGATTTTTCCTTCATTTTAACGAGTATTTCTTTAGCGGACATTTTATCTAATCCTCTTGCTTTACGAGATGCATTAATAGCAGTTTTAATAAAATTGATAACAGAAATTCCAGGAATTTCTACCGGATATTGAAAGGATAGAAAAATACCTAAATGCGCACGCTCTTCTGGAGAAAGATTGATTAAATTTTTGTTACGAAAAATAATATTTCCTGCAATTATATTATATTCTCTTTTTCCTGCTATTACAGAAGCTAATGTACTTTTCCCAGACCCATTTGGTCCCATAATTATATGGATTTCTCCTGAATTAATTTTCAAATTAATTCCTTTAAGAATTTTTTTTTCCTCCACAGAAACATGTAAGTTATTTATAATTAACATATCTAAAATTTTATGGATGAATTTTCACATCACTATCCAACAGAATCTTCTAAAGAAATTTCCAAAAGATTTTGAGCTTCTACCGAAAATTCCATAGGTAATTTCTTCAATATTTCATTGCTAAACCCATTGACTATAAGAAAAATAGCTTTTTCTTTATCTATTCCCCGCTGATTACAATAAAAAATTTGGTCTTTTTCAATTTTTGAAGTGGTAGCTTCATGTTCTACCTGAGAAGTAGAATTATATACATTGATATACGGAAAAGTATGTGCTTGGCATTGATCTCCTATCAATAAGGAGTCGCATTGAGAATAATTACGTGATTGAAAAGCTTTAGAAGAAATCTTTACCAATCCTCTATAATTATTTTTTGCCTTTCCAGCAGAAATTCCCTTTGATACAATTACACTTTTAGTTTTCTTTCCAAGATGAATCATCTTAGTTCCTGTGTCTGCTTGTTGAAAATTCTTAGTGAAGGCTAAGGAATAAAATTCTCCCATAGAAAAATCTCCTTTTAGAATGCAAGAGGGATATTTCCAAGTAATAGAAGAACCAGTTTCTACTTGTATCCAAGATATTTTAGCTCTTTTTTCACATAATCCACGTTTTGTCACAAAATTGAAAACACCTCCTTTCCCTTCTTCATTTCCAGGAAACCAATTTTGAACAGTAGAATATTTTATTTCAGAATCTTCCAAAGCAATAATTTCCACTACAGCTGCGTGCAATTGATTTTCTTTTCTTTGTGGAGCAGTACATCCTTCCAAATAACTTACATAAGAACCTTGATCCGCAATAATTAAAGTTCTTTCAAATTGACCAGTTCCACTTTCATTAATACGAAAATATGTGGATAATTCCATAGGACATCGAATTCCTTTGGGAATATAACAAAAAGATCCATCTGAAAATACAGCTGAATTAAGGGCTGCATAAAAATTATCCTTTTTCGAAACTACCGAACCTAAATATTTCTTCACAAGATCTGGATATTTTTTTAAAGCCTCATTGATCGAACAAAATATAATCCCCTTATCCTTCAATCTTTTCTGGAATGTAGTAGCTAAAGAAACAGAATCTAATACTATATCTGTGGCTATGCTAGAAATATTTTTTTCCTCTTTTTTAGGTATATAAATTCCTAATTTATTAAATGTATCCAATAATCCTGGATCCGTATGATCCAAATCATTTAAATCTATTTTTTTTTTCGGAGAAGAATAATAACTTATTTCTTGATAGTTAATTTTATTATGTTTTATATTAGCCCAGTTTGGTTCTTTCATTTTTTTCCATATGGAAAAAGATTCTAATCTCCAATTTAACATCCACGTTGGTTCGTCTTTTTTTTCTGATATTTTTCGAATGACTTTTTCATTCAATCCTACTGGAATTTTATCCGATTCTATTGGAGTATAAAATCCATATTTATACTCTGAATGAGTCAATTCTTTCAGAAGTTGATCTTTTTTTTTCATAATTTTAGGAGGAAAAACTTTTTCCGCATCCACAAGTATGTTTGGCATTAGGATTTTTAAAATAAAATCCTTTTCCATTTAATCCACCTGAGTATTCTAGTGTGGTCCCAACTAAATAAGGAAAACTATTTTCATCAACAAGTATTTTCATTCCTTCATACTGAAAAAGTTTATCTTCTTTTTTCTTTTTTTGATCAAAAGTAAGTTCATAGGATAAACCAGAACAACCTCCACTTTTAACCCCAAATCTTACGAAAGAAATATCCTTAGATAGTCCTTCTTCTTTCATAATGGAAATCAATTTATTTTTAGCTCTATCAGATATAAAAACCATAATAATTATAAATTTTAATTTTTAATATTTTAAAGTTAAAATTTTTTATCCATATTTATTTTTACAAAAATTTTTGTAATTCCTTCCTTAATTCTCCACTTATCCGACATTCCAGCATTAATTTCCAAAACATATTTTATTCCAGTAAAATTTATCTTTTCTACTTTTTTCATAGGAAGAACATATTTATTCACAATAATAACCGTGTTGGAATCATCAATACAAACAATATCTAAAGGAATCCTCATATTTTCCATATTTATATTTATAACCTCTTCTTTATCGTTTAAAACCAATAAAAGTCCTCTATCTTCTTTAAGAAAAGATCTATACATTAATCCGTTTTTTTTTTCTGTATCCCTATCAGCTAATTCTATATCAATTTTTTTTATCAAAATATTTTCATTCTTCATATATAATTCTCCATCCTTTAAAAATTCTATTTCCAATTGATCTCCTATATCGAAAAATAATTGATCTTCATTTTCACCCCTTTCAGAAGAAGAGAATAGAAATGGAATCAATAAGAATAAAAATAAAATTTTTACTTTATTCATGAAAAAAAACATGTTTTTTTCTTCGAAAAATAAAGAACAAATATTCCAAAAATAATACATGGAATACTAAGCAACTGCCCAGTATTTAGATATAAAACATTTAATATCTCGTCCCCTTGTGGTTCTTTCATAAATTCTAATAAAAAACGAGCAGACCATAGTAAAGTAAAAAACATTCCAGATATATATCCAATGATCTCTTTTACTTTACTTTTTCTATATAAAAACCATAAGAATAAAAAAATAAACAAATAAATAATGGATTCATATATTTGGGTTGGATGTCTAGGAACCAGATCTCCATATTCTGTATCCATCTGTACAAATTTTACGGACCATGGCAACAATGGGTTACATGGTTTCCCTACGATTTCAGAATTGAAAAAATTTCCTATTCGTATAAAAACTGCAGCTAATGTACTCACAATACATAATCTATCGCATATCCAAAAAAAGGATTTATTAAGTATTTTTTTCCTATAAAAAAAAATAGATAAAACTATTCCTATAGTTGCTCCATGACTAGACAAACCTCTATATCCAATAAATTCATATCCTCTTATTATTCCCAATAAATAATTGGAAGTATTTTCTTTTATTGGAAATAAGGCTTCAAGCCAATGATCTGAAAAATATGAAATATCGTAAAAAAAAACTTGTCCCAGTCTCGCTCCTATTAGAGTTCCTAAAATGGTATAAATCAATAAAGAATCCAAATATTTTTGATGTATATTTTCTATTCTATAAATGTATTTCATAATATGCCATCCTATTCCGAAAGATAGGACAAACATTAAACTATAAATATGAATAGAAAAACCTTTCCATAAAATAAATTTATAGATAGGATCCCAATTTATATACATAATTTTTATTTTCATTATACAGGATCATATCCTGACTTTCCCCATGGATTACAACGAAAAATCCTTTTTAAACTCATTTTCAATGCTATAGTAAAATTATATTGGGTTAAGGATTGGATCATATAATCGGAACAAGTTGGTATATATCGGCAGTTCCTTCCTATCCATGGAGATATTACTAATTGATAGAATCGAATACTTTTTAATAGAAAAATTTTAATAATTTTCATAGTTCTTTTTGACGAATAAAGTTTAAGAAAGAACCACACATAAACCATCGAATTTGTTTTTGATTATAAGAATGTTGAGCTATTATAGTTTCTTTACTTCCATTTTTATGAACCAATTCTACATTAATATTTTTCTTAGGACGAAAATCTTTGATATAAAAATGAAAGGTATCTTCTTCTTGAATTTTATTATAATCGTGAGGATTCAAAAAAGTTAAAGCTAAAATTCCTTGTTTTTTTAAATTTGTTTCATGTATTCTTGCAAAAGATTTTACAAGAACTGCTCTAACTCCTAAGAAACGTGGTTCCATAGCCGCATGTTCTCTTGATGATCCTTCTCCATAATTTTCCTCTCCAACAATTAAAGTTGGTATATTTTTGGACTTATAAAATTTAGCATTATCAGGAACAGTTCCATAATTTCCTGTCACAATATTCCTTACTCGGTTGATTGTGTTATTGAAAGCATTAATAGCTCCAATTAATAAGTTTTCAGATATTTTTTCAAGATGTCCTCTATATTTCAGCCATGGTCCAGCCATGGAAATATGGTCTGTGGTACATTTTCCTCTCACTTTAATTAAAAGTCTAAGGTTTAACAAATCCTGTCCATTCCAAGCGGAAAATGGAGATAAAATCTGTAATCTTTCCGAATTTGGATCTATATCCACCGATATATTTTTTCCATAATTTTCAGGTTTTTCGTATCCTAATTCTTCTAAATCAAAATCATTAACAATAGGAATATTATTTATAGATTTTGGTTCTTCAAATTGAACATATTCTCCTATTTCATTTTTTAACTTGTCTATTCTAGGATCAAAAGTTAAATATCCGGAAAATATTAAGGCTGTAACAATCTCAGGGGACGCTATAAAAGCATGTGTTTTCGGATTTCCATCATTACGAGAAGAAAAATTCCTATTGAAAGAATGAATAATTGTATTTTTTCTATTTTTACTATCATCTTTTCTCCTCCATTGTCCAATGCAGGGGCCACAAGAATTAGAAAATACTTTTCCCCCTACACTATGAAAAATAGAGATAAAACCTTTTTTTTCTATGGAACGATACACTCTTTCGGATCCTGGCGTAATTATATATTCAGAAGCTCTCTTTAATTTCTTATTTTTCGCTTGTTTAACAATAGAAATAGCTTTTGACAGGTCTTCATAAGAAGAATTTGTACAAGAACCGATCAATCCTACTTCAATTTTTATAGGCCAATTATTTTTTACCACTTCTTCTTTCATTTTAGAAATAGGAATGGAACGATCAGGAGTAAAAGGACCATTTATATGAGGTTCTAGTACATTTAAATCTATTTCTATTACACGATCATAATACTTGCATGGATTTTTATATACTTCTATATCGGCTTTTAAAAACTTTTTCATTTTATCCGCCATTTCAGATATTTCTTTTCTTCCACTTTTATTCAAAAAATCCTTCATATTTTCATCATATGGAAATATAGAAGAGGTAGCTCCAATTTCCGCTCCCATATTGCATATGGTAGCTTTTCCTGTACAGGAGATATTTTCTGTCCCATCTCCAAAATACTCAATGACAGAATGAGCAGCTCCTTTAACTCCTAAAATTCCAGACAATTTTAAGATCACATCTTTAGGAGAAGTCCATCCATTTAGATTCCCTTTTAAATCAACTCCAATCAATTTAGGAAATTGCAATTCTAAAAAGTAACCAGAAATTACCTCTACCGCATCCGCTCCTCCTATTCCTATAGCTAACATCCCTAAACCTCCAGCATTAGGAGTATGTGAATCTGTTCCAATCATCATTCCTCCAGGAAAAGCATAATTTTCTAAAACAATTTGATGAATAATGCCTGATCCAGGTCTCCAGAATCCCATTCCATACTTCTTGGATGCTGATTTTAAAAAATTATAAATCTCTTGATTTTCTTTTATTGCTTGTTTTAAATCTGCTTTTGCTTCTTTTCTGGATTCTATAAGATGATCACAATGCACAGTGGTAGGGATTTTTGTTTTATTTTTTCCAATTTGCATAAACTGAAGTATGCACATTTGAGCTGTAGCATCTTGCATGGATAGACGGTCTGGTAAAAAATTTAAATAGGTTCCATCATTTTCTTCTTTCATAATATGAGAATATAGAATTTTCTCAGAATAGGTCATGGGACGACCTATTTTATTTTTAATTTTCCCAATTTTGAATGGTAAATCTGAATAGAACTTTCGAATCATATCAATATCCAAAATCATAATAATGATCCTTTTTTTTTTTCATGTAAATTTAGAAATTATGCAATAAATTTTAAAAAAATTTTCTAGTATTTTTCGTTGATGAAATAGGATATTTCTTTGTAAAAATCTATGGGATTATCTATATGTACCCAATGTTTAGATTTTCTTACAGTAATAATTTTTGCATTTGTAAACAATTTTTTTATAAGAATATAATCCTTAGGAAGGATATAATCAGAATATTCTCCACGTAAAAATAGTGCAGGATTTTTATAACATCCATCCTTAACTTTTTGATGAATTAAGGAAAAATAATTTTTTTCAATTCCCAATAAAAAAAAACGAAAGGCTAATTTTCCATTTCTTTTTCGGTAAGTAGATTTGGAAAAAAAGGATCGAATTCCTGAATCTTGAATTAATGGAGTCAAAAAAGTATCAAGATCTTTTCTAGTATTAATGATATTAAAATCTACACTTTTTAGTATTGGAATGATGTTCATGTTCTTATTCTTATTAGTAGAAGTATAGGCCTTAGGACTAATATCCACAATCACAATTTTTTTAGGGATCAACGGATGGGTCATAGAAAAGTTCATAACAGCTCTCCCTCCCATAGAATGTCCTATCAATATAGGATTAAATATATTATAATAACGTATATATTCCAATATATCTTCGGATATAAGATCATAATTCATTTTTCTTGAAAAAAAACTTTTCCCATGATTTCTTATATCCAGTAAATGAACTTGATAATTTTTAGAAAATTCTTTTGCAAAAGATACCCAGTTTTCTCCACTTCCAAATAAACCATGAAGAACCAAAATAAAGGAACCATATCCAAAAATATTAGAATGCAAAATCATATTTTATAAGCATTTTGAATCTTTTTTAAGTAAGTTTGAATGGAATTTTCCAATCCCATATAAAGAGAATCAACAATCAAGGAATGTCCGATGGAAACTTCTACTATATTTGGAATTTTTTCAATCAAAAAAGAAATATTTTCTAAATTTAAATCATGTCCTGCATTAACCAATAGATGATGATTCATTGCCTCTTTGGCCGTGATAATATACGGATTAATGCAATCAAATCTTTTATTAGCATATTCGACCGAAAATTTTCCTGTAAACAATTCTATTCTATCTGCACCTGTATTAGCTGCATAAGGAACCAATCTTGGATTTGGGTCCAAAAATATAGAAGTACGAATTCCATGTTCTTTCAATTTATTAATTTTTTCGGTTAATAAATCCTGATAAAGGATTGTATTCCATCCGGAATTTGATGTTAAAACATGTTCGGAATCAGGGACTAATGTTACTTGATGGGGTAAAACGTCCAATACCAATTTCATGAATTTATCAATAGGCCTTCCTTCAATATTTAATTCTGTTCTAATAATAGATTTTATATCATAAACATCTTTATACGTTATGTGTCTTTCATCAGGACGTGGATGTATGGTAATTCCTTGTGCTCCAAAATTTTGAACATCGATCGCTACTTGTAAAAGATTTGGTATGTTTCCTCCCCTAGCATTTCTTAATGTAGCTATCTTATTTAAATTTACGCTTAATTTTACCATTTCTTATTAGTTATTTGTGTTACCTTTAAGTTAAATGCTTTGGCAGCCGTTAATAAATGGTCAAAAATATTAGCTTGTATTTGTTCATATTTTATAGAGTCAGAAGTATTTGTAAAACAATACAATTCTATAGGAAGACCATAAGGGGTAGGCTCCAAATATCTAACCATCAAAGTTTCTGATTGAGATATTTTTGGATGTTCATGCAAATAAGCTAAAGCATATTGACGAAAAATCCCAATATTGGTCAATGGCCTTCCATTAATCATATCTATGCTAGGATCCATATTCTTTTCTATATTGAAAATTTCTATTTCTTTTTGTTGGCTATGAATATAATTTTTTATTAGAGAAAAATGTTGAAATTTTTTTAAATTATCAGAATCACAAAAATGAAAGGAATGGATATTGAATAAAATAGATCTTTTAATTCTGCGTATATTTTTCTTACGCATTACTTCAAAATTTATTACAGAAGTAGATATTAGATCATAAGTAGGAATACTTGTAATAGTTCTATCGAAATTTTCTATTTTTGCAGAAATTAAATTAATTTCTATTACTGTTCCTTCTATACTGTATTTTTGTATTCCTATCCAATCTCCTACTTTAATCATTTTTGTAGAAGCCATTTGTACTACAGATACAAATCCTAGAATGGTATCCCTAAAAACAAGCATAAAAATAGCTGTTATAGTACCTAAACTAGTAAGAACAGTAGTAAGGTCATTTTTTGTTAAAATAGCAATAATAATTAAAAAACAAAAGATAAACGATATGATTTTTAATAATTGTGAAAAAGAACGTATTGCAATGGTTGGATGATTCTTTTCATTAGTAACTATTCTCATGATTGAATTAACTATTCCAATTAAAAATTGTAATAGAATCAAAACCAACAAAATATAGAATATTTTTTCTATATATAGGATAATTTTCGGATAGTATTTAAAAAATGGATCAACCAGGATAAATCCAATTGATAATGGAAAAAAATGAGCTAAGCTAGCAAAAACTTTATTCTCATACAATATATTATCCCAAACAAAAGGAGTAGAACTTACAATTTTTCTTACGATAAGACAAACAACTCTATGAAAAATAAATTCAAAAATAATTAAAACTGTTATAAATAGTAATATTTTACCGATTATAATAACGGTTGTATTGATCCATTTTTTGAAAAACTCTAAATGAGGAATAAATTCATAGATCCATTCATTCAATAATATCTCCATAATAAAATCCTAATACCTTTTAATATAATTTCCCTAAATATAATAATACCTATTAGTATATATAAGTTATTTTCAATAATTTTATTCTTTTTGTATTTGATTCAATTTTTAAATTAAAAAATT